>CAZYMK010000023.1:0-20514 GCA_964648885.1 uncultured Geobacter sp.
GAGGGATCATTGATGACCTGATTGTGTTCCGCATACAGGATGATCAGGTGATGATCGTGGTTAACGCAGCAACCGCCCCCAATGATTTCAGCGTCATCCAGTCTCGCCTGTCCGGTGGCGAGTTTACCGATATCACCGTGACAACGGCCAAGCTGGATCTACAGGGGCCAAAATCCCGTGAGGTGCTGGTGGATCTGCTGGGTGACTGGATTGCCGAAATTCCCTACTTCAGGTTTGTACAGCAGACCGTGCTGGGGGCTCCGGCCCTGGTCAGCCGTACCGGCTACACTGGCGAGCTGGGATACGAGATCTTTCTGCCTGCTGAAAAGGTGGGAGAGTTATGGGACAAATTGCTGGCTGATCAGCGGGTAAAACCAGCCGGGCTGGGAGCCCGTGATCTGCTGCGACTGGAGGTAGGGTATTCTCTCAACGGCAGCGATATTGACGAGAGCACCACACCGCTGGAGGCGGATCTGGCTGCTTTTGTCAAGATGGATAAGCAGTTTGTGGGTAAAGAGGTACTGCTGCAGCAACAGGGGCAGCCGCTCAAAAAAATCAGGATTGCCTTCAAGGTCAATTCTCGCCGGACACCGCGTCATGGCTTCGGTATCTTTGTTGGTGAACAGCAGGTTGGTGAGGTGACCAGCGGTGTTTTTTCGCCCCTGCTGGCCTGCGGCATCGGTCTGGGGTATGTTGATCCGGCCCATGCCGTTCTTGGTACCCCGTTGGTCATCAAGCAGGATCGGGTAACCATGGAAGCCGTTGTCTGTACCATCCCTTTTTACGCTGAAGGTTCTGTAAGGAGCTAACTTGAAGAGTATCGTAAAGGAGTCGATCATGAAACGTACTATTGCTATCGTGTTGGGGAGTATGTTGTTGTTGCCTTCAGGATTGCTTGCTGCCGAAAGCATTCGTGAAGGTTACTGGGAGGTAACATCGCAGACCGAGATGCCGGGCATGCCGATGAAACTGCCAGCCAGCACGATCAAGCATTGTTATACCAAAGAGGATGTCAAGGACCACAAGTCGGTCATCAACCGCGATAAGAACTGTACGCTGACCGATTACAAGGTGTCGGGCAACAAGGTGACCTGGACCATGAAATGTACCGGCGAAAGTGCCGGCACCTTTTCCGGAGAGACGGTGTTCAGTGCAGATGCCTACAGTTCGGTCATGAAGATGAATGCCCAGGGGCACAATATGACGGTGAAGGTTAAGGGCAAACGGATCGGCGAGTGCCCGAAGAAAAAATAATTTCAACCAGCAAGGAGTGTACGAATGTCGATGGTCTATTTCACCAAAGAGCATGAGTGGGTCAAGGTTGATGGTACTACAGCGGTCTGCGGCATCAGCGAGCATGCCGCCCACGAACTGGGAGATGTCACCTTTGTCGAGCTGCCGGCTGTCGGCAAACAGATCAAGCAGGAAGAGGTGATGGCTGCCATTGAATCAGTTAAGGCGGCCAGCGATATCTATGCGCCGGTCTCCGGCACGGTGGTCAAGGTCAACAGCGAGCTGGAAGATGCACCGGAAAAAGTTAATGAATCTGCCGAAGATGCTGCCTGGATGGTGGAGCTTGAGCTGGCTGATGCAGCTGAACTGTCCAAACTGATGACCAAGGTGCAGTACGACGATTACCTGAAGAGCCTGTAGGAGCCATTATCCATGCAAACCAGTCATTACTGTCCGCATACCCCTGAAGAGATTCAGGAAATGCTGGCCGCCATCGGGGTGCAGAGCGTTGAGGAGTTGTTTGCCCCGATCCCTGCCGAGCTGCGCTGTACTACTTTCAACCTGCCTCCCGGCATGTCCGAGTTTGAGACCTATGCCAAACTGCAGGAGCTGGCCGCTGACAACCGCCAGGACCTGTCGCTGTTCATCGGCGGCGGCTTTTATGACCACATCATTCCGGCGGCGGTTGATCACCTCTCCGGTCGGGCTGAGTTCTACACCGCCTACACCCCCTATCAGCCGGAATGTTCCCAAGGTACCTTGCAGGCGCTGTTTGAGTATCAGACCGCCATCTGCCGTCTGACCGGCCTGGATGTCAGCAATGCCTCGCTCTACGATGGCGCCACGGCCCTGGCTGAGGCAGCCCTAATGGCAATGCGGGCCACGGGTCGCAGCAAGATACTGGTGGATGGCTGTGTCTCCCCCATCGCTCGGCAGGTGCTGGCCACCTATCTCTCTTTCCATGATGCCGAACTGGTGGAGCTTCCGCCGCTGGACGGCCTGTTGAACCGGGCCGAACTGGCAGCTCAACTGGATGACCAGACCGCAGCCCTGCTGGTGCAGTACCCCAACACCTTTGGTTGTGTGGAGGATTTTTCCGGCGCTTCGACTTCGCTCAGCACAAGCCTGGCAGATCAGGCGCATGCCAAAGGTGCCCTGCTGGTAACCGCAGTCTACCCGATTGCCCTGGGTATCCTCACATCTCCGGGAGAGCTGGGGGCAGATATTGCGGTGGGTGACGGGCAGTCACTGGGTAACCCGCTCTCTTTTGGTGGTCCCTCCTTTGGTTTTATTGCGGCAAAGAAGTCTCATATCCGCAATATGCCGGGCCGGATCGTGGGGGAGACGGTTGACAAAAACGGCAAGCGCGGTTTTGTTCTGACCCTGCAGGCCCGTGAACAGCATATAAAGCGCCACAAGGCCACCTCCAACATCTGCAGCAACCAGTCACTCTGCGCCCTGCGCGGCTTGATTTTCCTGTCTGCCATCGGCAGGCAGGGGCTGGCTGATCTGGCTCAGTTGAACTACGACAAGGCAGAATATGCCAAGTCCTGCCTGGCTGCGCTGTCCGGCGTAACCGTGCTGCAGACCGCGCCAACCTTCAACGAGTTTACTATTAGCCTGCCGAAACCGGCGGAAGCTGTGGTGGCAGCCCTGCTGGAGAAAGGAATTGCCGCTGGCTTGCCGCTGGGTCCGCTCTATGAAGGTTCTGAAAACCTGCTGGTGCTAACCGTGACCGAAAAGCGGAGCAAGAAGGAGATTGATCGCCTTGTTGAGGCGTTGAAATCAGAACTTGAGGATGTCCGGTTTTAAGCGATGACCACACAACGGGAGATCATAAGCCGCATGTCTGTGGCTGACAAACTGAAGGTTTCCATGGCGCTGTTCCATTCGGCCTGGCAGCTCAAATACGCTGCCATCCGTCAGTTCCATCCTGAGCTTTCTGAAGCAGAAGTTCGGCAAAAGGTGAAGGAGGCGTTTTTGTATGCTCGCACCTGATCTTTTCATGGTTTTTATTCGGAGTGACCACGCATAACTTTTCCAGAAAAGATAAAAATTCTACGTATACGTTTCAAAATGACAATGAGAGGTAGGGTACGTTATGGGTTCAGTTGCTAGAGAAATTCTCAGTTTAAGTGTTTCTGAACGAATTCTTCTGGTTGAGGATATCTGGGAAAGCATTGCGGAAGTACCGGAAGAGGTTTCTCTTTCTGCGAGTCAGAAGCAAGAACTGGAGCTTCGTCTGGATGCATACCACCAGAATCCTGATGCGGGTTCGCCCTGGTCGGTGGTAAGGGACCGCATTCGAAGCCGTCATGAAGCATGAACTGATCATACGGCCAGAGGCCGAGGTAGAGCTTGCAGAAGCGTTTGACTGGTATGAAGAACAGGTGCGGGGACTTGGGTCTGAGTTTCTGATTGCGGTTGATGCCGCTGTTCATGCATTAGCCCGCAACCCTCTCCAATTCGCCGAAATCCACAAAGGTGTTCGTCGTTCACTCTTGCGCCGGTTCCCGTACGGTGTGTTTTACTTTCTTGATGATGAACGCATTATTGTCATTGCTTTTTTTCATGTAAAACGAAATCCGAAGCGTTGGAAGCAACGCCGTTAAACAGGAGAACAGATTATGCAACTGATATATGAAAAATCGGTGACCGGTCGCCGTGGGGTGATGCTGCCCAAGTCAGACGTACCGCCTGCTGCCGGGCTGCCGCAGAACTTGTTGCGCAGTGAAACAGCCGGACTGCCGGAACTGTCTGAGCTTGATCTGGTGCGGCACTTCACCAATCTTTCCCGCCTTAACTTTTCGGTGGATACCAACTTCTATCCGCTTGGCTCCTGTACCATGAAGTACAATGCCAAGGTGTTGGAGAACGCTGCCAACCTGTTTGCACCGCTGCACCCTCTGACTGCGCTGCTGCCGGGTGGCGAGGCACTTTGTCAGGGTAGCCTGGGGCTGTTGTACGATCTGAGTCAGATGCTGGCCGACATTACCGGCATGGACGAGGTGACGGCTCAGCCGCTGGCAGGTGCCCACGGCGAGATGACCGGCATGCTGCTGATTGCTGCCTACCACAAGGCCAAAGGCAACACGAAGAAGTACGTGGTGGTGCCGGACTCTTCCCACGGAACCAACCCGGCTTCTGCCGCCATGGTGGGGTACGAGATCATCACCATCCCCACTGCCTCCTACGGGGATATGGATATGGAGCTGTTCAGTCAGGCCATGAACGATGAAGTGGCAGCCGTGATGATGACCTGCCCCAACACCCTGGGGCTGTTTAATCCGTACATCAAGCAGGTTGCCGATATTGCCCACAGTTTTGATGCTCTGATGTACTACGACGGCGCCAACCTGAACGCCATCATGGGCAAGGTGCGGCCAGGTGATCTGGGCTTTGATGTGGTGCATGTCAACCTGCACAAGACCTTCGGCACCCCCCACGGTGGCGGTGGCCCCGGTTCAGGTCCGGTGGGGGTTAAGAAACAGCTGATCCCGTTCCTGCCGATGCCGCGCATCATTCATGATGACCAGACCGGTCAGCTGCAGCTACAGATCAGCAACCCTGCTTCCATCGGCCGCACGGCTAATTTCTTCGGCAACTTCGGCGTCATGGTCAAGGCCTACAGCTACATGATCATGCTGGGGCGGGAGGGGTTGATTGAGGTCTCGGAGCAGGCAGTGCTGAACGCCAACTATATTAAGGAAAAGCTGAAAGAGTATTATGATCTGCCCTATGACCAGACCTGTATGCACGAAGCAGTCTTCTCGGCTTCAAAACAGCTGGCCCATGGTGTGCATGCCATTGATATTGCCAAGTTCCTGATTGATAAGGGCTGCCATCCTCCCACGGTCTACTTTCCGCTGATTGTGAAAGAAGCGATAATGATCGAGCCGACCGAGACCGAGAGCAAGCAGACCCTGGATGAGTTTATTGCAGTGATGATCGAGGCGGCCAGGCAGGCAGAAGTTGATCCTGAGTCATTTGCCGCCATGCCGGTTTCCATGCCGGTAACCCGTCTGGACGAGACCAGGGCAGCCCGTAGTCAGACCGTCTGCTGTATCGGATAGTTTATTCGTGAAGAACCAATGGCGCCTCATTGATACCGGTCCCCTCTCCGGAGAGGAAAATATGGCGATCGATGAGGCGCTTTTTCGTTGTTTTGATCCCGGTTCATCCCGGCCGATCCTGCGGTTGTACGGCTGGCAGCCGGCTGCCCTGTCGCTGGGGCGATTTCAGAAGGCGTCAGTCGATCTTGATCTGCAGCGCTGCAAGGCTGATGAGCTGACAGTCGTGCGCAGGATCACCGGTGGCGGGGTAATCTACCATGCCGATGAGCTGACCTACAGCCTGGTCTGTGCGCCGCAACAGATTCCGGCTGCAAGGTCGGTCAAGGAATCGTTCCGGCTATTAACCTCCTTCTTGCTCGAATTCTACTGTGCCCTGGAACTTAAGGCAGCCTATGCGATTGACCTGTTTCCTCACAGCAGCAGACTGGGTGCGCGTACACCGCTCTGTTTTGCCGGTCAGGAAAGCTACGATATCCTGGTGAACAATAGAAAAATTGGTGGTAATGCCCAACGCCGTTCACGACAGGTAATCTTTCAGCACGGATCAATCCCGCTGCAGAATCGGGTAGAGCAGGGCGTGCAGTACCTGATGATCAGGCCGCAAGGAGTTGAACAGACTGCCACCTGTCTGGCTGATGAGGGGATTGCGGTTGATTGCGATCAGTTGAAGCAGACGTTGCTGCAGCAGTTTGCAAGGCAATTGGGAACAGCAGTGCAGCCTGACGGATTAACAGTCCGGGAGCAGGTCCTGTCTGTGCGGTTGAAGCGTGAAAAATACGGTGTTGATTGTTGGAATCTGGAAGGTGAAGAACCATGAACATCCAACGCAAGCCGGAATGGCTGCGCAAAAAGGTACCGCAGGCTGAGCAGACCGTCATGCGCGGACTGCTGTCGGAGCTGCGTCTGAATACGGTCTGTCAGCAGGCCCTGTGTCCCAATATAGCTGAGTGTTTCGGTTGTGGTCAGGCCACCTTTCTGATTCTGGGCAAGGACTGCACCCGTCAGTGCAGCTTTTGCAATGTTGACAAGGCGCCTGCTCCGCTGCCTCCAGATGTCGACGAGCCGCGTCGAGTGGCAGAGGCGGTGCTGCGTCTGAAGCTTTCCCATGTGGTTATTACCAGCCCTACCCGCGATGACCTGACCGACGGTGGGGCAGGGCACTATGCGGCTACGGTTTCGGCAATTCGTGGTGCGTGCCCGGAGACGACGATTGAGCTGCTGGTGCCGGATTTTGGTGGTGACCATGCCTGTCTGGCAACGGTGCTGGCTGCACAGCCGGCCATTCTGGCCCATAATCTTGAAACCGTGCCCCGCCTGTATGAGGTACGCAAAGGGGCTGATTACCGGCGTTCCCTTGATCTGTTGCATGTAGCGACAGCGTTGGCTACCGACATGGCCACCAAATCAGGTGTCATGCTGGGGCTGGGAGAGGAGCTGGATGAGGTGCGTGCGGTGATGCAGGATCTGCGCAGGGTCGGGTGTCGTTACCTGAGCCTGGGTCAATATCTGGCTCCCAGTAAACGTCATCAGCCGGTGGTGGCTTATCTGGAACCACAGCTGTTTGACCGGCTGCGTGAAGAGGCGCTTGCGCTCGGTTTCAGCCATGTTGAAAGCGGCCCTTATGTGCGCAGCTCTTATCATGCTGCTGACTACCATTAAAAAAGCCGAGGCCGACATGAACTGTCGGCCTCGGCTTTTTACTATCTGCTAAAAGCTGGTAGCGTGACCAATAATGATTACGCTGCCGAGACGGTGACCTTCAGCGTGGCGGAAACTTCTGGGTGAATCTTGACCGGTACGCTGTAGTCGCCCAGCTGCTTGATCGGCTCTGCCAGCACGATCTTTTTACGGTCAATCTCAAGGCCGTTTGCTTTCAGAAATGCAGCGATCTCCATATTGGTGACCGAGCCGAACAGCTTGCCTTCTTCGCCTGCCTGGTGGCTCAGGTTGATAGACAGTGCCTCCAGTTTGGCCACCAGCAGTTTGGCTGCCTCAAGGGCTTTGTTCTTCTTGTAGGCCAGTTGACGTTTGGCATGCTCGAGGGCCTTGGCGTTCTTTTCCGTGGCCTCAATCGCTAAGCCTTTGGGCAGCAGGTAGTTACGGGCATAGCCGGGAGCCACCTTGACGATGTCACCGATCTGTCCCAAATTTTCCAGGTTTTCTTTCAGAATCAATTTCATCTGCTTCTTCTCCTTTCAAGCCTGAGTTTACAGGTTTTCATCCTGCTTGCTACGTGGGGTACGAAACTCCCCCCAAAAATCAAAAACACCGGTAATGATCACAACCCCGGCCAAATAAGGTTGGGTTATCAACAGAATCGCCAGTACCACCTTCAGGGTGTTGGCAAAGGTGGTACGCTCACAAAAGGTAACCAGCACTGCCAGGCCTTGCAGAAAGTAGAGCACTGACAGCAGTACCACCAGATTGAAGGCCGGTGTGCTGACCAGCGTTGTGGGGGCCAGCATGGCAAAGCCGGCTGCAATCAACGGCCAGATAAGTACTGCAGGAACACGGAACTCTGCAAACGGGGATGTCTGCAGTGCTGTGCCGGCACGAGCGGCTACATTTCTGAACAACAGCAGGGTTATGGCACTGATCAAAGCCAGGTTTATGGTGATCAGTGCCGGATAAAGCTGCAACAACAGGCGACTCACGGTCTGCATCCCTTCCTGAAGGACTTCCAGATCCTCTGGAGTCAAACCTGACTGTTGTTCGTACAGCTTGGCAGCCTGGCTGATGCTGGTGCTGATCTCTTTTTGTATAAAGAGCTGCGGATTGATGTTGCCAGCTACGGTCATGACGCCAAACAGTATGAGCGTCAGGCCGGCCGCCGCCGCCGTTGCCCAGAGCGTGCAGCGAAAAGCCCCCGAACCTCGTAGTGCCAGTTCAGGGACGATCAGACCAATCAGGCCGCACTGTACTGCGAACCATGCACCAATAACCGGTGAAAACAGAACGGCCATCAGGAGTGTTGTCAGGATGGCGCTGAAACCGGCCGCCGCACTGCCCGCCTTGATTCGGGTAAAACCCAAGGGGACCGGAGCGATAAAGGCACAGGCAAAACCGATAATCGGCACCGCCAGTCCGGCGCTGAATAACAGGCCGGAACCAACCGTGCCGATGAGAACGGCGGCCAGTATCCGGCCGCCGCTTCGGTGCTGTTGTGTATCTTCCATCAACTACCGTGGTTACGGCAGTGCATGGCCTGCAGCCAGTGGCAGCAGTGCCAGGTTGCGGGCCCGCTTGATCGCTTCGGTGATCTCGCGCTGGTGCTTCGCGCAGTTGCCCGAAATCCGGCGGGGTACGATCTTGCCCCGCTCAGTGATGAAAAAACGCAGGGTACGGGGATCTTTATAATCGATGAAGGTATCTTTTTCTGCGCAGAACCGGCAGACCTTACGGCGCTGGAACGGGCGTTTCTTACGGGGACCGCCGGGGCCGCGATCAGGACGGGGGCCGCTGGGGCGTCCGCCTGGACGGGGGGCGTGAGTGGATTGTGTCGTGGTTTCTTCGCTCATAGCAATGATCCTCCGGAACGTTATTCAGCCGCTACTTCTGCAGCAGCTTCAGGGGCTTCGACAACCGGCTTGCGCTCGGGTGCCTTCTTCTCGGGCTGGTCTGTGATGTTGACGCTCAAAAAGCGCAGCACCTTTTCGTCCAGACGGAGTCGACGTTCCAGTTCGGCCACCAGTTGGGCGCCACCGTCAAAGCGCAGATAATAGTAGCGCCCACGGGGATGCTTCCGGATCGGATAGGCCAGCTTGCGATTTCCCCAGTCGTCCAGCTTGTGGAAGGCACCTTTGTAGGATGCAACCACGTCCTGCACCTTGTTGGTGACGATCTTGATGTCGTCTTCAGCAAGGTCGGGCTGGAGGATGAAGATGGTTTCGTACTTCCTCATGTGTAAATCCTCCTCATGGATGTTGTAGCCCCGGTCCTGCCCGGAGCAAGGAGCTGCGGGTTGTCCCGCCTCAAAGAAATAAGCATTTACTACACTTGGAAGGCGATGACAAGCAGAATATGTTTTTGTGTATATGAACAAAAAACTTGACAGCTGAGCTGTGAGGCGTATTTTGTGCATATACAAACTACCAAGGGAGGGTTAAATTATGAAACTCTGTTTCCCCGTTGAGCATGATCAAGGTCTTGATAGCGCGGTGTACGGTCATTTCGGCTCAGCGCCGCTTTTTTTGATTGTGGATGCCGTTACCGGTGAGAGCAGTCAGGTCGATAACAGCGACAAGGTCCATGTGCATGGTGCCTGCAATCCAGCTCAGGCCGTGTCGGGTCTTGAAATTGACGGTATTGTGGTGGGCGGTATCGGCCGCGGTGCCCTGCTGTCACTGAATCGTGCCGGTTTCCGGGTCTTCCAGGCCCAGGGCGTCTCAGTGCGTGACAATCTGGCAGTACTGCAGGGGGAAGGGCTCCAGGAATTCGCACCGGGCAGTGTCTGCGGCGGTCATAGCCATGCTACGGATGGAGGAGGGTGCTGCAATTGAGTGACGGGTACAACCAATATACGGAAGCCGTGCTTGATCACGCCCGTAACCCCCGGAATGTGGGGGGGATGGATGATGCCAACGTGGTGGTGCAGGTGGGTGATCCTGATTGCGGCGACACCTTGCTGCTTTTTTCCAGAATTGAGGATGGGATTATTGCTGACGTCAAGTTCCTGATCAAGGGCTGCGGTGCCGCCATTGCCACTGCCTCCATGGGAACCGAGCTGGTCAAAGGCAAAACCCTGAATGAGGCGCTGCTGGTGACCGACCAAACGGTGACCGAGGCACTGGGTGGGCTGCCGGATGACAAGGAGCATTGCTCAAACCTGATCGCCTCGGCAGTGCACGCCTCGATTTCCCAGTATATCAGTACCATCACCGGTGAAGCGCCTCCGGTTGATTTTGAAGTTGACATGTCGGGCAGAGTCCCCGTGAACGAGGAGGGAAGATACAATGAATAACTGTGCGGTGTTGTATCGTGGTGAAAGCAGCAAGCCGGTCTGGCAGTTTGTGGCTGACCTGAAAGAGGCAGGGTTGCGGTACGGATTTCTGATCCATAACGAGGACCAGATGGAGATGGCTCATACCTTCGGTTCCCACGGCGTACAGGTAGCTGAGGGGTTTGACCTGCATATGATCCAGATCTGCAAGCCGGAAAAGGCAGCCGGCAGCCTGCAGAAGAATCCGGAACGTGCTGCGCTTATGCCCAAGTTTGTGACGGTCTTTACTGCCAATGGTAGCACGCAAGTGCGGTTTTTGCGTTACCACCGCGAGATGATTGAGGCGCTGGTGGGTGATGCAGAGTTTGCCGTATCAGTGGGTGCTACCTACGATGAGATTGAACGAGCCGTTGAGGAGTCGCTGTAATACCGTTTCAGATCAGGAGTGGAACATGTCTGCAGAACATACTGAGCATGGGGCCGGCAGGCTCTGCAATTTTCATATCACCTTTTTTGCCATTGTCCTGGGGATGGCCGGTTTTACCCTTTCGGTTCAAAAAGCCGGTGGGCTGGTCCACAGCCTGCATCCGGTCAGTACGGTCCTGCTGTACCTGACGGTTGCCCTGTTTGCGCTGGTAGGGCTGATTTACCTTTATAAAGGGTTGACCTGTCCCGGTGCGGTACAGAAAGAGTTACACCACCCGATCAAGATCAATTTTTTCCCTCTGGTGGCCAAGATCCTGCTGGTCTTGAGTGTGGTGCTGCTTGAGCGGAATATGACCGCCTCCTTCTACAGCTGGGCTGTTGGCACTTTGCTGCAGTTTGTGGCGTCAATTTACATCATTTCAGCCTGGATTCAGAACGATAAGTTCAAGATTGAACAGATGACCCCCGGCTGGTTCATTCCGATCGTCGGTTCGGTGATTATCCCGATCGCCGGGGTCAAACATGGCTATGTCGAGCTGTCCTGGTTCTTTTTCAGCGTCGGGATCATCTACTGGTTGATCCTGCTGGTGATCGTGCTGTACCGGATGTTCTTTCATGCTCCGATTGCCGAGCGTCTGATGCCGACACTCTTCATTCTGTTCGCCCCGCCAGCGATCGGTTTTATTGCATACGTTCGTCTGACCGGCGGTAGCATTGACTCGTTCGGGCGTGTGCTTTACTACTTCTCGCTCTTCATGTTCTTCCTGGTATTGTACCAGTTGCCACGGCTGCTCAAGATCAGATTCTACCTTTCCTGGTGGGCTTACTCTTTCCCGATGGCTGCCAAGACTCTGGCCTCCTTCCTCATGCTCAGCCTGGTGCCCGATCCTTTTATCCGTTTTATCACCTGGTTTGAACTGACCTTTCTGACCCTGATTATTATCGTACTGACGGTGAAGACAATCCAAGCCATCAGCAATGGCGAAATCTGCGTGGAAGACTAGCATCTGCCATGCCAAGACCCCGCAAACCCTGTACCTGCAGTTGTCCGGACCGCCTTGCACTCAAGGCGGTCTTCAAACCGGTGGGCATCCCGATGGGCGAGCTCGCGTGTATCCCCCTCTTTCACGATGAGTTGGAGGCGTTATACCTCTGCGACGGCCTGGACAAGACTCAGGCCGAGGCCGGCGACTGCATGGGGGTCTCCCGCGGCACGGTGCAGCGGTTGGTGGCCTCGGCGCGACGCAAGGTTGCCGAAGCCCTGGTGAAACAGCATGCCCTGGCTATCAGCAGTCGTGAGGAGACTCCTCTGGAATAACCTGCTTGTGCAGCTCTTCCCTTGCGTAAACGTTCCCTCTCGGTATAAAGTCCGTCTCATTCCAAATTCAAAAAAGGAGGAGTTCATGACCTGTGCAAAGATAGTGCGTACGGTTCGGACGGTTATGCTGCTGGTGCTGGCGCTGTTTGCCGGTGGGTGCGCAACCGCTGATCTGCAGCTGAAGCCGAGTTACCAGCCGGTTGGTGATACCAGGGGGAACGGCGGCACGCTGGTGCTGGCCTCGTCACTGGAAGGTACCGTACCCGGTGTTGGTGAACGGATTCAGTGGATTCTGGGTGAGGTGAAGGACACAGACGGCAAAATCAAGGGGAACGTCACCAGTACCTCGGCGCCGACTGCCCTGGTGCGTGACGCCTTGCAGCAAGAGCTGCTGCGTGCCGGTTACGCCGTGCAGATCGACAAGGCGCTGCCGCAGCATGTTGATCGCGCGGTGGTGCTGAGCGCCGGCAAGCTGATGCTGGACGAGATCCGCTCTCTGGTAAAGGTGGAGGCTGAATGCAAGGTGAGTTTTGCGGTAGAGATCTGGCGCAATGGGGTCAAGACCAACACCCTGAGCTTTGAATCCCGTTATTCTGATTTTGCGTTGAAGGATCGGGAGAAACTGCACCAGGAGGTCTTGCAGAAGGCCTTTGCCTCAGCCTTTAAGCGGGCCGTACCGGCCATTGTGGAGCAGCTGAAAAAATAATCACTACCATAGGAGAATCTTCCCAGATGGCCATTGCCAACAAGATCGCGGGCTACATATCCCGCTCATCATGGATTCGTAAGATGTTTGAAGAAGGAGAACGGTTGCGCCAGGAATATGGTGCCGACAAGGTCTATGATTTTACCCTGGGAAATCCGGATGTAGAGCCGCCGGAAGCCTTCCGTACTGCCCTGCGGGAACTGGCGGATCACCCGATTTCCGGCATGCACCGCTATATGAATAATGCCGGTTATCCGGAAACCCGTGCAGCGGTGGCGGCAAAGCTGACCTCCCTCTCGGGGGGTGCCGTTGATGCCGAGCAGGTGATCATGACCTGCGGCGCAGGTGGCGCCTTAAACGTGGTACTGAAGACCATCCTCAATCCGGGGGAGGAGGTCATTATCCTGGCTCCGTACTTTGTCGAGTACAAGTTCTACATTGACAATCACGGCGGTGTACCGGTGGAGGTCTGGACCGACCGGAACACCTTCCGGCTGGATCTGGCAGCCATTGAAGCGGCCATCACCTCAAAGACCCGTGCCATCATCATCAACTCCCCCAATAACCCCACCGGTGTGATCTATGATGCCGATGAACTGGCGGCCCTGGGTGAGCTGACAGCCAGGGCCGGGAAGCGGACCGGTCATCAGATCTATGTGATTTCAGATGAACCCTACGCCCGGATTGCTTACGACGGCAGGGAGGTGCCCAGCATCTTCCCCTTGATCGAGTCAAGCATCATGGTTACCTCCCATAGTAAGGATCTGGCGCTGCCTGGCGAGCGGATCGGCTATCTGGCGGCAAATCCCCGTATGGCAACCGTGGCCCAGTTTATGGAGGGGGCGGTCTTCTGTAATCGAACCCTGGGGTTTGTGAATGCACCGGCCATGATGCAGCGGCTGGTGACCGGTCTGCAGGATTGTTCCGTGGATGTTGCCGAATACCAGGCCAAGCGAGACCTGCTGTGCAGCAGTCTGACCAGCCTCGGCTTCAGTATGGTGAAGCCGGATGGTGCCTTCTATCTGTTTCCGAAATCACCGCTGGAGGATGATGTGGCCTTTGTCAAACTGGCACAACACCACCGGATTCTGCTGGTGCCCGGCTCCGGGTTCGGTGCGCCCGGCTATTTCAGAATCGCCTACTGTGTGAATCAAGGGGTTATTGAACGCAGTCTGCCTGCCTGGCGGCAGCTGGCTATAGAGGTGGGCCTGCTGAAGGGGTGAGGCTGACGCTGGCTGATGCCATGATAAACAACAGGGCCGTACGGACAGGCCGTGCGGCCCTGTCTGCTTCAGAGATTAAAAAACATCAAGTTCGTTTTCCCGGGCCAGTTGCTCAAGCTCGTGTGCAACCGCCTGCAGAGTCTGTGCTGCCACCTCCTGCAAGTGGTTGTAAGTCTGCGCGATTCGGACAGAGTCACCCTCCTGTGCCGCATGCTCCAGATCGGCTGCTGCCGTAGACAATGCCGCTGCCCCGACTGAGCCGGCAGTCCCTTTCACGGTGTGGGCCTCTACCGTCAGAGCTTGGTAGTCGTGCGTTGCGTAGAACTGCTCCAGTGTCTGCAGCCCTTCGCAGGTCTGTTTACTGAACAGTTCCAGCAGCTCCGGCAGCAGATAGCTGAACCCGACATCATGAAAGTTGTCACGCAGGTAATCCCGGTCCAGCAGTTGCGTCGGGTCTGGCAAGTTCATGGCTTAATCCCTGAAACGGCGGGTCAGGTCCTGATACGCGTCAATGCGGCGGTCACGCAGGAAAGGCCAGATCCGACGTACTGTTTCAGACCTGTTGAGATCAAGTTCACAGGTAAGAATTTCTTCCTGATCAACGCTTCCCCGTGCCAGTAGCTCTCCTTGCGGCCCGGCCACAAAACTGGAGCCCCAAAAGAGGATGCCTGCAGCCCGGGGATCCGGTGATGCCTCAAACCCCACCCGGTTGACCGACAGTACCGGCAGACCGTTTGCCACGGCGTGACCGCGCTGGACCGTCTCCCAGGCCACGCGCTGGCGTTCCTGTTCCTCTGGTGTGTCGTTGGGGTCCCAGCCGATGGCGGTCGGGTAAATCAGCAGATCAGCACCGGCCAGGGCCATCAGTCGGGCTGCCTCAGGATACCATTGGTCCCAGCAGACCAGCACGCCCAGACTGCCTACCGAGGTGCGAATCGGCGTAAATCCCAGATCGCCGGGGGTAAAGTAAAACTTTTCATAAAAGCCGGGATCGTCAGGGATGTGCATCTTGCGGTAGGTGCCGGCAATGGAACCGTCCCGTTCAAAGACCACAGCGGTGTTGTGATAGAGCCCGGGGGCGCGACGTTCGAACAGGGAGGTAACCAGTACAATGCCCAGCTCTGCAGCCAGTGCGCCAAACCTGTCGCAGGAGGGGCCGGGGATCGGTTCGGCCCGGTCAAACTGGCAGGTTTCTTCGGTCTGGCAGAAATAACGGCCGGTGTGCAGTTCCTGCAGCACGACCAGCTGTGCTGCTGCACCGGCGGCCTGACGTACCATCTCCTCGGTCCTGGCGCAGGTGGCAGTGTGGTCATCACTGCTCTGCTGTTGAATCAGGGCAGTCTTGAGCCTTTTCATGCCAGCACCCCCTGCGGCAGCTGCATGGTGATACAGTGCAGTGACCCGTGTTGTTCCAGCAGCGGCAGGCAGTCAATGCCGATAATCTCACGGTCGGGATAGGCCAGAGCAACCATGGCCAGGGCGCCGTTGTCCACCGGGTCGCGATAGGTAGGTACCAGCACGGCGTCATTAATCACCAGGTAGTTGGCGTAACTGGCAGGCAGGCGGTTGCCGTCGACATCATGTTTGGAGGAGGGCCAGGGCAGTCCCAGCAGCCGGTAAGGGGTGCCCTCCGGTGTGGTCAGTTGCTGCAGCTCCTGCTCCATGGCTTGCAAGGGGGCATAGTGGCTGTCGGCCGGGTCGTCACAGGCAACGTAGACAATGGTGTTGTTGGGGCAGAGCCGGGCCAGGGTGTCGATATGGGCGTCGGTGTCGTCGCCTTCAAGGTGGCCATGCTCCAGCCATAGTACCTGTTGGGCTCCAAACAGGTTTTGCATGGCTCCTTCCAGTTCAGGGCGGGATAGCTGCGGGTTGCGGTTGGGGGACAGCAGGCATTGGCTGGTGGTCAGCAGGATACCGTTGCCGTCGCTTTCCATGCTGCCTCCTTCCAGAATCAGGCCGATGGTGTTGATAGCAGGTCTGAAGATTCCCCGTTGTTTCAGGTTGCGGGTCACCTGGTTGTCCAGGTCAGCGGCAAACTTGAGCCCCCAGCCGTTAAAGCCGAAATCGAGCAGCACCGGTTGGCCGTTTACCTGAACAGTGATCGGCCCGTAGTCCCTGGTCCAGGTGTCGTTGGTTTCGGTCTGACAGAGGATGATCCGGTCGCTTGCTATCCCGGCAGCTGTCAGACAATTGCCGGTCTGCTCCGGTTCCGGCGTTACCAGCACAACCTTTTCAAAACGGATTATCTGACGGATCAGGTTGCAATAGACCTCGTGCACCTGCGGCAGGCAGTTTTTCCAGTCGGAGTCGGCATGGGGCCAGGCCAGCAGGACACCATCCTGGAGTTCCCACTCGGCAGGCAGTCTGATGTTCATGGACAGTACCTTTCGTCAACGGAGGTGATGGGGGCTGGACGTTGAAACCGCGTAAGTATACCGGTGAACCGCAGCTGCTGCAAGCCTCTTTGGTCTTGCCATGGTTGCGGCTTTGGTTTACTAGAACAGAACGGGTATTACAACACGACAACACATACATTGGTGGAGATTATCACAATCATGCTCACGTCACTTCTGCTGCAGGCCCCGGCCAAGGTCAACTATCGTCTGGATGTCCTTTCCCGTCGACCGGACGGTTACCATGAGCTGCGTATGATTATGCAGCGTATCAACCTGTGTGATCAGGTGAGTATTTCACTGCAGGACAGACCTGGCATAACGGTGAGCTGCGGTGCTGACGGGGTGCCGGACGGCGAAGGAAATATCGCCTGGAAGGCGGCACGGGTGCTGCTGGACCGGTCCGGCTTCGGTGGTGGTGTTGCCATTACGATTCAGAAAAATATCCCGGTTGCCGCCGGGCTGGGTGGTGGCAGCAGCGACTGCGCTGCTGTGCTGCTCGGTTTGAACGAACTGCTGGGGCTGGGTCTGTCAGGTGAGCAGCTCATGGCGATCGGCGTTACGCTGGGGGCCGATGTGCCGTTTTTTGTGTTTCAGCAGACCGCACTGGCAGAAGGGATCGGTGAGAGACTGTCTCCGCTGCCCGGCCTGCCGGCAGCCTGGGTGGTGCTGGTGAACCCCAATCTGCCGGTTTCCACGGCCTGGGCCTATCAAAATTTACGGTTGACACAACGGGACGGTCTGTCTACAATTCCCGACTCGTTTGCGGACGTAACATCACTCTGCAGTATCCTGTCCAACGATCTGGAAACCGTTACCATCCCGGCTTTTCCGGTAATTGCAGCCATCAAGGCGCAACTGATCAGCCTGGGCGCTCACTGCTCGTTAATGTCCGGCAGTGGTCCCACGGTGTTCGGACTCTTTAGTGATGAAGCAACAGCCCAGGCTGCCGGCCAGGCGTTAAGAAAATCCCACGACTGGTTTGTTGCGGTAGTGGAAACGGTCTGATAACAACCTGGTTGCACCAACATGCAAAATATACAAACCTTGTGAGAGAAAGGTGGCTGGCCCGTTATGTATGACAAGATCAGGATTTTTTCAGGCAATTCCAATCCTGCGCTGGCCGGCAAGATATGTGATAACCTGGGGGTTCCCCTCGGCAATGCCCGGGTCAAGACCTTTTCTGATGGTGAAGTACAGGTAGAAATTTGTGAAAATGTCCGTGGGCGTGATGTCTATGTTGTTCAGTCAACCTGCGCCCCGACCAATGACAACCTGATGGAACTGCTGGTGATAACCGATGCGCTCAAGCGGGCCTCGGCTGCCACGATCACCGCCGTTATTCCGTACTACGGCTACGCCCGTCAGGATCGCAAGGCAGCCCCCCGTACCCCGATCTCAGCAAAACTGGTGGCTGACCTGATCACTACCGCCGGTGTTGACCGGGTGGTGACGGTTGACCTGCACGCTGGCCAGATTCAAGGTTTTTTTGACATACCGGTTGATAACCTGTATGCCGTACCGGTTATTCTGGGGTATCTGAAGGAGCGTTTTGCCGGTCAGGATGTGGTGATGGTCTCTCCCGATGCAGGCGGAGCAGAGCGTGCCCGGGCCTTTGCCAAACGGCTGGCCTGCCCGATGGCCATGATCGATAAACGCCGTACCGCCCCCAATGTGGCCGAGGTCATGCACCTGATCGGTGACGTCAAGGACAAGATTGCCATTATTCTTGATGATATGATCGATACCGCCGGCACCTTGACCCAGGCTGCCGGTGCCCTGAAGCAGAATGGTGCCGCTGCCATCTATGCTGCGGCAACCCACGGTGTACTGTCCGGGCCTGCCATTGATCGCCTGAACGGTTCAGTCATTGAAGAGGTGCTGCTGACCGACTCCATTCCATTGGGTGAAAAGGCGGAGCGTACCTCTCGGGTAAAGGTGCTTTCGGTGGCGCCGCTTTTGGCAGAGGCGATCCGCCGTATTCATGAAGACGAATCGGTCAGTTCACTTTTTGTATAAATAAGTTAGCAGTTATTTTCGGCCAGACAGGCCGTTTGAGGTAGGAGGAATACCATGCAACAGACCCAAATGAAGATCGAGACCCGCACCAGTACCGGTAAGGGGATCAGCCGTAAATTGCGTGCCGCCGGACGCATTCCCGGTATTGTCTATGGCCGCGCTATGGAGCCGGTTCCGGTCAGTGTAGAACCGAAGCAGTTGCAGGCAGCCATTGCCGGTGAGGGTGGCATCAACAATCTGATCACCCTGCAGGGTGGCGGTGATCTGGACAACGTGGTGGTGATTGTAGCCGACATCCAGCGTGACACACTAAAGCGTACCTTTGAGCATGTCGACCTGCACCGGGTCAACATGAATGAGAAGGTGCGGGTCAATGTGCCGATCAGCTTTATCGGTACTCCTGCAGGTGTCAAGGAAGGCGGTCTTCTTGACGTCATCCAGCACACGCTCCATGTCGAATGTCTGCCCGCCCAGATTCCCGGCCATATTGAGGTGGATGTTACCAATCTGACCATCGGCCATTCGATCCATGTTGAACAGATTGCCCTGCCTGCCGGCCTGAAGTGTCTTGATGCCGCGACCTCTTCGGTCATCAGTATCCACGGCAAGGTCAAGGATGAGGCGCCTGCCGAGGCGTAACAGGAACGACAGACCGACCGCAACAGAGACCTGTAGCGGTCGGTCTGTTGGTATCTCCAACCATGGAAACAGTTATCATCGCAGGGCTGGGTAATCCCGGCCCCAAGTACCAATGGACCCGCCACAACGCGGGTTTTCTGTTTCTGGAGCGGATCGCCCGGCTGGAGGGGCTTGCCATTACCAGAAAACAGTTCGGTGGCCTTACTGCCGAGTGGGAACGCAATGGCACCCGTCTGATACTGCTCAAACCCCAGACCTTCATGAATCTCTCCGGTCGTTCAATCATGCCGGCCTTGCAGTTTTACAAGGTACAGCCGGAGCAGCTGCTCGTGGTGCATGATGAGATTGACCTGCCGCTGGGGGTTGCCCGACTCAAGCAAGGCGGAGGACACGGCGGACAGAACGGCCTGCGTTCTATCATGGAACAGCTGGGCAGGGGTGATTTTACAAGACTGCGCCTGGGGATCGGGCGGCCTCCGCATGGCGATGTCACCAACTACGTCTTGGGGAATTTCACTCCGCCGGAGATGGATGTTTTTGCCCGTGTACTGGACGGGGCCCTCGAAATGCTGGAAACCGCGCTGGATGATGGAGTGCCGAAGGCGATGAGTCTGTACAACAACAAGAACTACCTGGAAGGATAAGTCATGGGATTCAACTGTGGTATCGTCGGCCTGCCCAATGTAGGCAAGTCCACCATCTTCAACGCCATCACCAGTGCCGGTGCCGAGTCGGCCAATTATCCGTTCTGCACGATTGATCCCAACATCGGTATTGTTCAGGTGCCAGACCCGCGTATTGACCAGCTGGCTGCCATCGTTAATCCCCAAAAATGTCAGCATACCACCATCGAGTTCGTCGATATCGCCGGTCTGGTCAAGGGTGCCAGCGCAGGGGAAGGGCTGGGCAACCAGTTTCTGGGGCATATCCGCTCGGTTGATGCCATTGTCCATGTGGTGCGCTGCTTTGATGATGATAATGTCGTGCATGTGGCCGGTAAGGTCTCCCCGGTCGATGATATTGAAACCATCAACACCGAGTTGGCCCTGGCCGATCTGGATACCCTGGAGAAGAAGATCCAACGGGCCGAAAAGCTGGCCCGCAGTGGTGACAAAAAGGCCAAGGATGAGGTGTCGCTGTACGAGCGGATCAGGGTGCTGCTGGAACAGGCCCAAAAGGTTCGTGGCTGTGCCGAGAACGAGGACGAGCGGCTCTGGCTGCGGGACCTGCATCTGCTCTCAGCCAAGCCGGTGCTTTACGTTGCCAACGTAGCCGAAGATGATCTTGCCGGCGCGCATCCCTTTGTGGAACAGGTCCGCCAGATTGCCGCAGTCGAAGGCTCAGGCGTGGTGGTGATCTGCGGCAGTATTGAGGCAGAGATCGCCGAGCTGGACGGGGATGAGAAGCTGGCTTTTCTGCAAGAGATGGGGCTGCCGGAATCCGGTCTTGATCGTCTGATCCGTGCAGGGTATGACCTGTTGGGGCTGATTACCTATTTTACCGCCGGTGTTAAAGAGGTACGGGCCTGGACCATCACCCGAGGCA
>CAZYMK010000024.1:0-12605 GCA_964648885.1 uncultured Geobacter sp.
AACGGGTCTGATTCAGGGAGTCCCGAGATATCGACCAGATGCACCAGCATGCCGGAGCGCTCAAGATGCTTAAGAAAACGGTGACCCAGACCGGCACCGGCATGGGCCCCCTCGATGATGCCGGGTATATCGGCCATCACAAATGATCGGAAATTTTTATAACCAACCACCCCCAGAGACGGTGCCAGCGTGGTGAACGGATAGTCTGCCACCTTGGGACGTGCTGCCGAGACCTTGGCTATCAGCGACGATTTACCGGCATTGGGTAAGCCCAACAGTCCAACATCAGCCATCAGCTTCAGCTCAAGACGCAGCTTGCGCTCCTCACCTTCTTCACCTGGCTGGGCGAATTTGGGAGCCTTATTGGTAGCGGTGGCAAAGCGGGCGTTCCCCTGTCCCCCTCTGCCGCCTTTCAACAACACAATCCGTTGCCCATTCTCGGTCAGATCGGCCAGTTCTTCATCACTTTCAGCGTCCCTGATCAGGGTACCCACCGGTACCTTGATGGTCAGATCATCTCCTGAAGCCCCATGGCGATCCTTGCCCATGCCATGCCGTCCCCGTTCTGCCTTCTGATGGGGTTTATGACGCAGCTCAAGCAGGGTTGAAAGGGATGCAGTGGCCTCAAAGATCACATCACCGCCACGACCGCCATCACCACCATTCGGGCCACCAAAGGGAATGAACTTTTCCCGCCGGAACGATACACAGCCGGCACCACCATGGCCTGATGAGCAGAAAAGTGTCACTTCATCAATAAATTTCATGCCTGTTCACCTTCCAGCCAGGCGCTGATCTCCTGAAGCCGTGCGGCCCAACCCTCACCCAGTCGTTGCGCAAGAAACTGCAGCAACAATGAATCAAACATCTGCAGGCCTGCCTCCAGCAGATACAGCCGCTCGTAAAAGGCTGACTCGCGCTCCGTCAGTTCCTCAACACCCTCACGCTCAATCTTGACCGGTGGGCATTTAAACGAGCTGAACGTAAACAGTTCTGCATTCAGCACAAAACGCCACTGCAGCTCATCTTTCTCAATATGGATCGCG
This sequence comes from uncultured Geobacter sp., assembly GCA_964648885.1. GTDB lineage: Bacteria > Desulfobacterota > Desulfuromonadia > Geobacterales > Pseudopelobacteraceae > Trichlorobacter. The sequence continues at coordinate 1,047 of CAZYMK010000024.1, forward strand.
GCACTGCTGATTGCCTTGCCACTTTTCAGGGCAGAGCGTGCTTCAAGATAGCGATCCTGAATCCCGGACACCGCCACCTTCTGCGGCCCCCCCTCGCCTCCTCCCTGCAGCTGGATCCGGTCATCGATCCAGGCGGAAAAGGGAGTGCCGTTCTCAAAATGACCCGTTGCCGCCACCCTGAAACCCTCGCCCTCCAGTCCGGCTTGCAGCAACCAGAGCAGAAACTCCTCCCCCAGCCAGCGGTTGCCCTGAATCTCTTCAAGGGCAGCCTCAGACCCTGCCTGATTCAGATGTGCCAACTGCTCACGCGCTACTTCATCCAGCAAGTTCAGGGCACGACTGTAGGGATAGATCAACTGAGTCCGCAAGTTTTCAAAACTCTTGCCGAACAACTCTTCAAACCGCTCCATGGCCTTGGCCGACGAAGAAAAAAGTGTCAGAATACCTAGATCCATCTGCCAGACCAGGTCTATGGTTGAGGGGGCCGGAAGACTCCGTGCCAACAGCTGCAACTTGACCCGCTCGGCAATCTCTTCGCGCTCTCGCTTGGGTGGCCGCTTCAGCTCGGGGCGCTTGGCCAGATACTCTCCTTCAGCCCTGACAACATGGGATTTCAATAATGCACCGGGAATCCGGCGCTGATCACGGCGGTAGCTGAAAAACAGGTAGCGGTCACGCCAGAACCGTTGCGGGGCTTCAAACAGCGGCTCATCAGGCGTATCAGTACAGGTCCACCCCTCCGACTGTTCCTCTGCACTCTCTTCTATAGAATGGAACTGCCTTCCGGCAAGTGCCGCGCTCAGCCACTGAAACCGGTCTTCTTGCGGCAATGCACCCTGTATCCGGTATTGGGCAAAGCTGACCGTATTTGCATAGACACCCATGGGCGTATCACTCCTTACTTCTTGATTTTCATCCCCGATGCCCATTTGAGCATCCTGGTCTGTATCCAACTGCTGCACAGCCTTGTTCCACCAAACGAAAAGGGCCTACAGACATTAATCTGTAAGCCCTGTATTCGTATGGCTCCCCAGCGCGGACTCGAACCACGGACATGGTGATTAACAGTCACCCGCTCTACCGACTGAGCTACTGGGGAACAAAGAGATGCAGTATTTATCACAGGGCTAAAAGTCAAGTCAAGCATAAATTCAATAACGCGTGAGCGTGCTGATTCTTTCTGACACAGCCAAGATAAAACTTGATTTTATATATATCGATAGTGTAAACAATTTTAGCCTAAATCAACAGCAATTAACGTGTATTTCGCAAAAACAGGTGCTTAAATTTTACGCATTAACACTGTTTTTAGTTTTACTAAAACGGCGGTTGCATGAAAAAGAAAAAGATGCTCCTTTCGCAGGAGACCATGGACATCGACATGGTACGCAAGGTAGAGGCGCTGTCCGGCACCTCGGTACGGCGCTGCTTCCAGTGCGGCAAATGCTCTGCGGGTTGCCCCATGGCCACCTTTATGGAGCACCCGCCCAACCGGGTCGTGCGTCTGCTGCAACTGGGGCAATGGCAGCGGATTCTTGCCGGTCGCTCCATCTGGTACTGTGCCTCCTGTGAGACGTGCTCTACCCGTTGTCCCAACAAGGTTCACCTTGCTTCCATCATGGATGCCCTGCGCAAGCTGTCCTGGGACCAGGACGGACCCTCCAAAGAGAGTTATGTTCAGCTGGCTAACAAGTTGTTTTTGCAGAATATCCGCACCTATGGCCGCCAGTATGAGATGCGCCTTGCGGCAGTATTCAACGTCAAGTCCGGTCAGTTTTTGAAAGATATGATGCTGGGGCCTAAGCTGTTGACCAAGGGTAAACTCAAGGTATTCCATCAGAAGAACAAAAATATGGCCGAGATAGAAAAGATCTTTAGCCGGATTGAAGAGATGCGGCGCAAAGGAGAAGCCCTGTGAGCGAAATGCGTTATGCCTACTATCCAGGCTGCTCGCTACATGCCTCTGCCTCTGAATATGATCTCTCGACGCGGGAGGTCTTTGCCGCTCTGGGAATTGGTCTGGATGAAGTGCCGGACTGGATCTGCTGTGGTGCCACCCCGGCCCACAATGTAGACGAACTGCTCTCCCTCTCACTCTGCGCCAAGAATTTGGAGCTGGCCGAACAAGTGTCGGGTGCTATGGCCGTGGCCTGTGCTGCCTGTTTCTCCCGACTCAAGTTTGCTCAGCATGTGTTGCAGGAAAATGATCAGAAGCGGCGTCAGGTTGAGCAGGCGATTGATGCCAAAGTGCCGCTGGATCGCCCTGTCAAGCACTTGTTAGAGATATTGGTACGGGATCTGGGGGCTGAGCGATTGGGTCAGGCGGTTAAAAAGCCGCTCTCCGGCCTGAAGGTGGCCTGCTACTATGGTTGCCTGCTGACCCGTCCACCAGAGGTGCCGCAGCTGGATGACTGTGAGGCCCCCACTATCATGGAACAGCTGCTGCACGCGGTTGGCGCTGAGACCGTTGACTGGACCCATAAGATGGAGTGTTGCGGCGCCAACTTTACGCTTTCCCGGCCCGGTGTGGTGCTGCAGCTCTCAAATTCGATTCTTGACTCGGCCAAGGCAGCCGGGGCCGACTGCATCATGGTTGGCTGTCCCTTGTGCCACGGAAATCTTGATATTCGTCAGAAGGAGATTGAAGGCGTCTACCATCGCAGCTATGATATGCCTATCTTTTACCTGACCCAGCTGGTGGGGTTGGCTCTGGGGGTGCCGGCTGATCGACTTGGCCTGGATGCCCTGATTGTCAGTCCACAGCGGTTACTCAGGGAAAGAAAACTGCTCTAAAGGTGGACACTATGCTGCGTTGTCTGATTGTTGAGGATGATGAACTGAGCCGCGAACTGCTGGCCCTGCAGATGGAACCCTATGCCGAATGTGACCAGGCGGAAAACGGCCTGATCGGGGTAGAGCGTTTTACTGCTGCGCTTCAGACCGGACAGCCCTATGACCTGATTCTGCTGGATATTTTGATGCCGGAGATGGATGGTCTGGAAGCCGCCAAGGCGATGCGGATGCATGAGGAACAGCGCGGTATTGGTATTGAAAAAGGGGTGCAGATTGTGGTGTTATCATCACTCAGCACCCCTCATGACGTAATTCAGGCCTATGTTGCAGCCCAGTCAGCGGCCCATCTGGTCAAGCCGGTACAACCGGAGAAACTGGTCAAGACCCTGCGCAAGCTGAATCTGATCCCTGCGGAGAATGCCTAGATGTCCCGAATCGGTGTCTTTATTTGCCACTGTGGCGAAAACATTTCCCGTACCGTTGATGTGGAGCGGGTTGCTGAACAAGCATCAAAAATGCCGGGAGTGGCCTTTGCCACCGATTACAAGTATATGTGCTCCGACCCCGGGCAGGGTTTGCTCAAAAAGGCGATCAGTGAACAACGTCTGACCCATGTGGTGGTGGCAGCCTGCTCACCCCGCATGCATGAACGCACCTTTCGCAAGGCGATTGAGCAGGCGGGTTTAAACCCGTTTTTGTGCGAAATGGCCAATATCCGCGAGCACTGTTCCTGGGTGCATGAAGATCGGGACGAGGCCACGCAAAAGGCGATCGAGATCGTCGGGATGCTGGTGGAACGGGTCAAGAAGAACAAAGTACTGCCCACCATCACCGTGCCGGTTACCAAACGAGCCCTGGTGATCGGGGGCGGCATTGCCGGTATCCAGGCAGCCCTGGATATTGCCGATGCCGGGCATCAGGTGGTGCTGGTGGAGCGAGAACCCTCCATCGGTGGCCACATGGCGCAACTCTCCGAAACCTTTCCAACCCTTGATTGCTCCCAGTGTATTATGACCCCCAAGATGGTGGATGTTGCCAACCACCCCAACATTACCATGCATACCTTCAGCGAAATCGAACAGGTGGATGGCTACATCGGCAACTTCCAGGTAACTATTCGCAAGAAGGCCCGCTCGGTTGATGAGCAGACCTGTACCGGTTGCGGGGTCTGCATGACCAAGTGCCCCCAGAAGAAGATACCCAACACCTTTGACCGCAACCTGGGCATGCGGACTGCCATCTATGTACCATTTCCCCAGGCTGTCCCCAATGTGCCGGTCATTGATCGTGAAAACTGCACCATGTTCAAAAGTGGCAAGTGCGGAGTCTGCCAGAAGATTTGCGGACCCGGCGCGGTTGACTTTGAGCAGGAGGATCAACTGGTGGTTGAGCCGGTCGGTGCCATAGTAGTTGCCACCGGGTTTGAGCTGTACACCATTGACAAGAAGCCGGATGACTCTGCCATTGTAGGCTATGGTGAGTTCGGCTACGGCACGATCCCTGATGTGATCGACGGTCTGACCTTTGAGCGGCTGGCCTCTGCCTCCGGCCCCACCGGCGGCAAGATTGTGCGACCGTCCGACGGTACAGAACCAAAACAGGTGGTCTTTATCCAGTGCGTCGGTAGCAGAGCGCGGGAAAAAGGGATTTCCTACTGCTCCAAGATCTGCTGCATGTACACCGCCAAGCACACCATGCTGTACCATCATAAGGTACATGATGGTCAGGCCTATGTCTTCTTCATGGACGCCCGGGTGCCGGGCAAGAACTACGATGAATTCTGGCGTCGGGCCATCGAAGAAGAAGAGGCGGTCTATATCCGCGGCATGGTCTCCCGCCTGTACCAGAAGGGTAACAAGATCGTAGTGATGGGCAGTGATATCTCGGTTGGTGTGCAGGTGGAGGTTGAGGCAGATCTGGTGGTGTTGGCCACGGCTGTCATGCCCAAGCCGGGTGCTGACACCCTGGCCCAGAAGCTGGGCATTTCATACGATAAGTACCACTTCTACTCAGAGGCCCATGCCAAGTTAAAGCCGGTGGAATGTGCCACTGCCGGCATTTACCTTGCCGGTGCCTGCCAGGGGCCCAAGGATATTCCGGATACCGTCTCCCAGGCCTCTGCCGCCGCAGCCAAGGTAATGACCCTGTTTGCCAAGGACAAGCTGGAGCGGGAACCGATTGTGGCACGGGTAAAGGAAAACGGCTGTGTGGGCTGTTTTGCCTGCAAGAAGGTCTGTGCCTACGGGGCGGTGGAAGAGAAAGAAATCCGCGACCGTCAGGGCAACCTGATCAAGACGGTGGCATACGTCAACCCCGGCGTCTGTGCCGGTTGCGGCACCTGTCAGGCCACTTGCCCGTCAAAAAGTGTTGAGCTGGATGGCTACACTGATGAGCAGATTGTAGCCATGATAGAAGCTCTGTAACATCAATTAAAACACAGAGGCACAGAGAACACGGAGAACTTCAAAAACATAAAGAAGGGAAATCAAAAAATATTCCTCGGTTTTTTCAGCAGATACCTTCTGATTTTTCTCTGTGTACTCTGTGTCTCTGTGTTGAAAAGGTTTTTATGTCTTCAGAAAAACAAAAACACGACTTTGAACCAAAGATTATTGCCTTTGTCTGTACCTGGTGCACCTATGCAGGGGCTGATCTGGCCGGCACCAGCCGGATGCAGTATCCTGCCAATGTGCGGGTGTTGAAGTTCCCCTGCACCGGCCGGATTGACCCGGTCTTTATCCTCAAGGCGTTCCAGCAGGGGGCGGACGGTGTGCTGGTATCCGGCTGTCATCCGGGGGACTGCCACTACATTGCCGGTAACTTCCATGCTCGCCGCCGGTTTGCCGCCTTCCGCAAGCTGCTGGAGTTCATCGGGGTTGATCTGAACCGCCTGCAGTTCTCCTGGGTCTCGGCAGCAGAAGGGGGCAAGTGGGTAGAGGTGGTCACCGACCTGACCGAGCGGGTGAGGGCCATGGGGCCGATGGTGGAGTTCAAGGATCTGGCCCTGGAGGAACAGTGGTCAGGCAGCCTGAATACGCCGGAACTGCAAGAGGCCTACGATGCAATCTGAAACAATCAATACCGTTTGTAATACAGCCATAACCGAGGCGCTGCGCAGTGAAGCACGTCGTATCCTGGCTGATGGCACCGTATCTGCCGTCATCGGCTATACTGCTGCCCGTCGTAAAGGTTCAACCCAGCCAATTGTGATTACTGCTGCTGACGATGCCAAGAAACTGCTCTTTTCAGCTGCCTGTGTGAACGACCTTGCCGTCTACCTGACCAAGGCCAAGAAGGATGTGCCGAAGACCGGCAGGATCGGTGTAGTGGTAAAAGGGTGTGATCTGAAGGCGCTGGTTGGCTTGATGGGCGAATCGCAGCTGAAGCGGGAGGATCTTTACCTGATCGGCATCCCCTGCAGTGGTGTGCTGGGTTCTGTTGTACAACCGGCAACTGAACTGACCACGACAACCATTGCATCAAAATGTTGTGAATGCACGGATCGGCTGCCTCAGGGCTGCGACTTTGTACCTGCTGTTGACCTGCTGCCGCAGCCACAGTTGGAACAGCGCTATGCTGCCGAGATCGCCCGGCTGGAAGCCATGACACCCTCTGAACGTTGGGAGTACTGGAAAGAACAGTTCAGTAAATGCATCAAATGCTATGCCTGTCGTCAGGTCTGTCCGTTCTGTTTCTGCGAACAGTGCCTTTGCGACCGCAATCGGCCCCAGATGGTGGAACAGACACCTCGGCCGAGCGGCAATACCGCCTGGCATATGGTGCGGGCCATGCACCTGGCCGGACGCTGTGCCGGTTGTGCCGAGTGCGAACGGGCCTGCCCCATGGATATCCCGCTCAATCTACTGAATCGCAAAATGGCCAAGGAACTGAAGGAGTTGTTCAACAGCGAGGCCGGTTTTGAAGTGCGGGACAAGGGACCATTAAATAGTTATGATGAACACGATGATCAGTCGTTCATCCGTTAGGGAAAGTTACCGACTATGCAGAAACAGATTAGCGAAGCAAATTTTCGTCTCTTACTGGACAGCCTGCTGCTCAAGGGCCAACGGGTGGTGGGGCCGCGAAGATCCGGCAGTACGGTGCTGTATGAACCGCTCTCCTCTGCCTCGGATCTGGTGGTGGATGAACTGCCGCGCCGGTCAGTGAAAGAGGCGTTCTTTCCGGTCTGCGAGGATCTGCTTGAGTACCGGAAAGAGGGGCAGCAGGTCCAGTTGACCGATATAACGCCGGACCGTTTTCCCGAAACCGTGCTGATCGGTGTGCGTCCCTGCGATGCCGCAGCCATACCGGTGCTGGATGCGGTATTCTCCTGGGATTACAAGGATCAGTTTTTTCTGGAGCGCAGGTCCAAAACCACCATCATCGGTCTGGCCTGTACCACCTCAGATGATGCCTGTTTCTGTACGGCAGTCGGTCTTTCTCCAAATGATCCCAAAGGTGCGGACCTGATGCTGACTCCGCTGCAAGGGGGCGGTTTTGTGGCTGCCAGCCAGAGTAAGAAGGGTGAGGCATTTCTTGATGTCTTGAAGGATCGTTTCAGCGAGCCTGACGGTACGGCAACGGTACCGTTAACGCAGCCTGAGCCGAACCGGCTTGACCTGAAGAAGATCAAGGCCTGGCTGGATGAACACTTTGAAGACCCGGTCTGGGACGGTATTGCGACCCGTTGTGTCGGTTGTGGGGCCTGTGCCTTTGTCTGCCCGGCCTGTCACTGTTTTGATATTGTTGACGAAGGATCGGAAAAGACCGGTAAGCGGCGTAAATTCTGGGATGCCTGCGGGTTTTCAAAGTTCACCAACCATGCCTCCGGCCACAATCCCCGTGATCTGCAGCCCAAGCGTTACCGCAACCGGATCATGCACAAGTTCAAATACTATGACGACAAATTCGGTCAGACCCTTTGTACCGGCTGCGGGCGCTGTATCCGGGTCTGTCCGGTGGGGATCGATATTGCCGGAGTGCTGGAAGAAATCCAGAAAAAGGGATAGGCAGTCTATGTGCGAGAACAAAAATATCTACCTTCCCTATCTTGCTACTGTTGAAGAGGTGATTGACGAGACCCCTGATGTCCGTACTCTACGTCTGGTATTTCAGGATGAACAGCTGCGGGAGAACTTCAGTTTCCGGGCCGGTCAGTTTGCCGAGTATTCAGCCTTTGGGGCAGGTGAATCCACCTTCTGCATCGCCTCATCACCCACTCGCAAGGGGTATATCGAGTGCTGCTTCCGGGCTGTGGGGCGGGTAACTGAATCGCTGCGCCGGCTTGAAGTTGGCGATACCATGGGGGTGCGTGGCCCCTACGGCAACTCCTTTCCGATCGAGCAGTTCTTTGGCAGGAACCTGTTGTTTGTAACCGGTGGCATTGCCCTGCCGCCGTTGCGGACCCTGATCTGGAACTGTCTGGATCTGCGTGACAAGTTTGGTGATATCACCATTGTGTACGGCGCCCGTACTGAGGCTGATCTGGTCTACAAAAGGGAGCTGAGAGAATGGGAAGAGCGCAGTGATGTAAAGCTGGTCAAGACCGTTGATCCGGGTGGTAATGGGCCAGAATGGGACGGCAAGGTGGGCTTCGTACCAACCGTACTGGATGAGCTGGCACCAGCAGCGGACAACACCATTGCCCTGGTCTGCGGCCCGCCGATCATGATCAAGTTCACCCTGCCGGTGTTGGAAAAGTTGGGTTTTGATGATGAAGCGATCTACACTACCCTGGAAAACCGGATGAAGTGCGGTCTGGGCAAGTGTGGGCGCTGCAATGTGGGTAACATCTATGTCTGTAAGGATGGTCCGGTGTTTACAGCCAAGCAGGTCAAGGCGATGCCGCTGGAGTATTAACCTGAAAACGGCAGTTCATTCCACGAAGGACATGAAGTTTCATCAAGATTGAACAATATTTCGTTTTTCTTCGTGTTTTTTAGTGTATTTCGTGGATAATTGCTTTTTGTAGGCCAACTGTTCCAGCTCATCACTCAACTCAGCAGGTAAAACGGCCAAAGGTGCGCATGGCGCACCCTACGACTGCAGCATTCAACCGACATGTGACAACAAACTTTCATACGGAATTTTAAGGCCATCATGCAAATGCTTTACCATGCGCAGGCTCAGCGTACGCTTACGGTTCAGAACCTCAGAAACACGGCCGCTTGAGCCGATATAAGGCTCCAGATCCTTCGCCACCAAACCCTGCTGTTCCATCCGAAACTTGATTGCCTCCACCGGATCTGCCGGGCCAATGGGGTAGTGCTTGTTCTCATATAACTCCACCAGTGCCACCAGCACCTCCATTTCGTCTGCCTCGGGTGATCCAGCTGGAGCCTGAAAAATAGCCTCAAGCCGTAAAAAAGTGGCTCGTAGATCATCATCGTTGCGAATCGGCTTAATATTCATTGACAGTCTCCACATCTATCTTGTCGTAACTGGCATGAGTTCCAATAAACTTCACCCACGCGATTCCTGCCCGGTATTGCATTTCCACCACCAGCCGGTACTTGTTTCCGGCAATATTGAACACGACACGGTTGTTACCGCAGATGCTCGCGTTTCTGAACTGCGCCTTGATATCCTGCGGCGCTGTCCAGTTTGCCGAAGTTGTCACATCGTACCAGCTTTCCAGCGCCCCTTGGGCGTCGGCATACGGAGGATGCTCCCAGAATTTCTTCAACGTGCTTTTGGCAATTACGCGCATAGTAGATATTCTACCTCCCAAAACGGGAACCTTGCAATCTCTTTTCTTTATCAAAAAAAAGGGAGGCCGCTCACAGCCTCCCCAACGCTCAACTCTCAACTCATTTAACTACCCAAATCAAGAAGATCTCGCCACCAATCAAAACTCAACCTCTATCGTTTGACGCTTGAGCCACTTTATGGCACCATACTCACTGTGAAACGCAAACACCAAAAGACCATTGAGTCGATCTTTCGTCACCCACCCAGTGCCAATGTAAAGTGGGGTGACATTGAAGCGCTGCTGTTACAACTTGGGAGTAACACCATGATGAACATCCTTGAAATAAACGGCGTAAAGGCGGTTATCTCTTTTGATCCTGAAATCAATATGTTTAGGGGAGAATTTGTCGGCCTGAATGGGGGTGCTGATTTTTACGCCACTGATATTGAAGGGCTTCGCCGTGAAGGTGAAACCACACTGAAGGTATTTATGGAGATGTGCGCAGAAGAAGGGGTTTCGCCCTACAAAAAGCTCCGGAAAGGTTAAATCTGCGGCTACCGCAGGAACTGCAAGACAAGGCTGTTGCTATGGCCAGGGCATCCGGCAAAAGTGTGAATGCCTGGATTGCTGATACGATCCGGCAGGCTGACGGCATTCCAGCGCATTAATTCTTACGCAGATCTGCTGCTGATCACGGCACCTCGTCATACCTGCCAGTCTTGATTATTTCCCCAGCAGTTCCTCAATCTTCTTCAGGTCAAACCCTTCTATGATTCGACCCATGATCATGAAGGTGGGGGTACCATCAACGCCGATCTTTCGGGCAATGGCATGCTGTTCCTCCTGCCGTTTACGCCCCTGCTGGGTGATCGGCAAGCCCGCAGGGTCCATCCGGTCAACACCACCCGACATCACCTGATGATAGAGCTGCACACTGTCAGTTCCGGAAAGGATGTACTGCACCTTCTGGCGGGCATGGGGGTGGGTCGGCAGCGGACTGAAGAATACGTAGCGGGTTACATCGCTGCGCGCCTTGAAATAGGCTGATGCCTTACGGCAAAACGGACAGTCAGGGTCGGTAAACTCAATCACCGCTTTGGGGCCGTTGCCGATCTTAACAGCCTTGCTCAGGTCAACAGCTGATACGGTAGCGGGGCAAAGCCCCAGTGTCAGCAGAAACAGTAGTGCAATCAACAGACGTACCGGCATAACTCCTCTCCTTTGCGTCAGGGGAACGGCAGTACAAGGGTAAACGTGCTGCCTGCCCCTTCACGACTCTCAACAGTAATGGTTCCACCATGGGCCTCAACGGCCATTTTGCAAAAGGCAAGCCCCAGCCCGCTTCCACCGCTTCCGCGATTGCTCTGGTTGCGGGCCTGCACAAAGCGATCAAAAATAAGCGGCAGATCCACATCGGCTATGCCGTTTCCGGTGTCTTTAATCTGGATGATGACCGCCGGTTGCGAGTCAACTGAAACCCCGCTGCTGCAGGAAAGCCGGATTTCCCCCAGGTTGGGAGTAAATTTCACAGCATTGGTCAGCAGATTGGCAATGACGCGGGAGAACTTGGCACGGTCAATCGGCAGAAGCGGCAGTTTGTCATCAATCACTAACTGAAGCTGTAGCTGCGCCTGTTTGGCCACGCCCCTGAATCCGTTGGCAACGTGCCGGACCAACTCGGCAAGGTTGGTCGGCACCATGCTGAAGGTGATTTTACCCGCCTCATACCGATGGATGTCAAGCAGGTTATCAATCATTGCCACCACTTCATTACAGCTTTCAATAGCTGACTGCAGGTACTCTTCCTGCTCACCATTCAGCGTTCCCAAGCGCTTGCTGCGCACCAGATCAACGGAGCCGATGGCTGCGGTGATCGGATTCTTCAGATCGTGGGAAAGCATGGAGATAAAGTCCAGCCGTTCACGCTCCAGCGATTTGATAGCCATGCAGCGCTCAAGACTTTTAACCAGCCTGTCCCTGCTGAAGGGGGCCATCAGGCAATCCAGCGCCCCCTCTTTATGGCAGGCCAGATACCGCTCATGCTCATTGGCATCCAGCAGGGCGATCACCGCCGG
>CAZYMK010000024.1:12705-20167 GCA_964648885.1 uncultured Geobacter sp.
TTCCTTCCTTCTCACACAAGAATGCCTCTGCAAGCACAAGATCTTCAGGAGTTGTGATTTTGATATTACGGTAACTGCCCGGCACAATGGCTACGGAAACCCCGATGCGTTCCAGCAGTGAACAGTCGTCAGTACCCAGAAACTGCTCGGCAGCCGCCTGCCGGTGGGCTTCCAGGATCTGTCCGTACCGGAAGGTCTGGGGTGTTTGGGCCTGCCAGAGCGTGGCACGATCCGGTGTCGTAACCACCACACCGCCCTGCACCACCTTGATGGTGTCTTTTGCCTGCACCGCCACCAAGGCACCGACGCCTGTAGCTGCCAGCTGGATGGAGCGCTGCAGGAGATCCTCATCAATAAAGGGGCGCACCCCATCATGGATCAGCACAATATCATCGTCTGCCGCATGGTCACGCAGGGCTGTGAGTCCGTTTAAGACCGAGTGCTGGCGCTCTGCCCCGCCCGGCACAATCGCCAGCACCTTGGTCAGACCGTATGCCTCTACCACCTGACTGCGGCAGTAGGGTATCTCCTCTGCCGGGGTAACCAGCATGATACCGGCTAGCAACGGACTCTGCTGCAACACCTGCAGGGTGCGGGCAACAATCGGCATGCCACCCAGCTGCAGGTACTGCTTGTTGATGGATGCACCCATCCGCTTGCCCATTCCGGCGGCCGGCACCACGGCAAAGACACGGGGGCTGTTCATGGTACCGCCTCGGCGGCCTGGCGCAGCGCAGCGGCCAAAAGCGGCAGTTCGGTATCACGCAAGGTGCGGACATCCAGCAAAAAGCGGTCCTTGTGCAACCGTCCCACCACCGGCGGCGTGGTGCTGCGCAGCAACTCTTCAAGGTGGTGGGGGGCAATCCCGGCAACCGTCACCTCAATCAGCCTGCTGGGCAGCTGCAGGAGCGGATAGGAGCCGCCACCAGGGCTGGACATACCGTCACGCAACGTCAGGGTGATCCGCTCAGACAGCAGGGCCCGTAACCGGCGCTGCATCCGGCGGGCCGCAACCGCCAGTTCGCCCAGCGAGACCGTCAGCATCCGCAGGGTCGGTATCTCCGCCAGGGCTGTACGTTCATCCCGATACAGGCGCAAGGTAGCCTCAAGGGCTGCCAGGGTCAACTTGTCGATCCGCAGGGCCCGCAACAGCTGATGCCGCTTCAGCTGATCAACCAGATCACGTCGCCCGACAATAAGTCCGGCCTGGGGGCCACCCAAAAGCTTGTCACCGCTGAAGGTCACCAGATCGGCACCGGCCTTCAGGTACTGCTGAACCGTCGGTTCCCCGGCTATACCAAAGCGGGAGAGGTCAAGCAGACAGCCGCTACCGGCATCAACCAGGGTTGCAACACCGGCTTCACGCCCGATCCGCACCATAGCCTCGGTGCCCACTTCAGCAGTAAAACCGACCACGGCAAAATTGCTGGTATGCACCTTCAAAAGCAGCGCAGTCTGTTCAGTTACCGCACTGATGTAATCACGGGGATGGGTCCGGTTGGTGCTGCCCACCTCAACCAGCCTGGCACCGCTCTGGCGCATGACGTCGGGGATCCGGAACGATCCGCCGATCTCCACCAGCTCGCCACGGGAGACAATCACCTCACGCCCTGAAGCAAGGGCCGTCAGGACCAGCATCACTGCAGCGGCATTGTTGTTGACCACCAGGGCCGCTTCAGCGCCGGTCAGCTCACACAACAGGCGTTCAATATGGACATAGCGCTCACCACGCTCACCCTTATCAAGATCAAATTCGAGGTTGCTGTAGCCCCAGGCAGTCTCCAGCAAGGCCTGCTCTGCTGATGCAGCCAGGGGTGAACGTCCCAGATTGGTATGTATCACCACGCCACTGCCGTTGATCACCCGACGCAGACTGGGGGCCTCTGCCGCCCGGATCTGGTTCAGCACCAGTGAGACAATCCGTGTGGGAGCGAGATCCACGGTCGGATCTTCGGCAAGCTGATGCCGCAGCAGCTCAAGCGTTGCACGCACCGCCGCCTTGAGACCGGTATGGGTGGTGGAGGCCTGCAGCGCTGCCACCTCAGGCCAGCCAAGCACCTTATCCACTTTTGGCAGGCGCTGCCTGCTGTCTGATTGCCCGGCACTCATGACATCACCTACAGGTCCATGGCCTGACCGGGTCTGCAAGCAGTTTCATCCAGCAGGACCCGGCCGCCCAGTTCGGCATTCTTACGCACCAGCAGCTCGGCGTTGTCGCAGTCTCGATCCCGAAAGGCCTGGATGATCTTGCGGTGTTCCTGCACCGACACCGCCATCCGCCCCGGCTGCGAGAGCGACATCATACGCAGCCGCTGGAATCTGGTCACCAGCAGATTGATCATCTCCCGCAGCTTCTCATTGTCCGCTGCCTTGATGAACAGATCGTGAAAATCATTATGCACCTTGAAAAACTGCTTGATGTCACCCAGAGTACAAAGTTCTGCCAGCCGCTCGTTGATTGTCTCAAGCTTGCCTATATCCTTTTCAATCAACCTGCAGCAGGCCAGTTTGGCCGCATACCCCTCCAGGATGCTCTTGATGGCGTAGAACTCCTCAACATCCTTTTGGGTAAAGGCGCTCACCACCGCACCCTTGCGCGGGATAACCTTTAGATACCCTTCAGACTCAAGCTGACGGAACGCTTCCCGTATCGGTGTACGGCTGATGCCGAACCGTTCGGCCAGCTCAGGCTCGGAGACCCGGCTACCTGAGGTGATGGCACCGGAAATAATGGCATCACGCATGCTCTCCAGTATTTTTTCCCGCAGAGTCAAGTGCTTTTCTTTTATACGTTTCATGGTCAATTTCTGCTCCGTCAGGGGGTGTATGGAATTGTATACAGTATGCAGCATTTGTCAATCCAATCATCAATATAATCCTATAAAATTCTATATGGCTCCTGCATCAATAGAACTAAAGCTGCTTGAAAATTTACCGGGCTGATAGTAGGTTGTGACAAAGCACGTTACGAAAGGCCTCTTGCATGCCCAGTCTGCTCTGCTGCCACCTCCCCTGGAACAGGCTTGACGAACACCGCGCCTACCTGTTGCAGGAACGGATCAACCCGGAGCTGTATCTGCCGGCTGAATCCCTTGATACAATCAGACCGCATGACGTCTCGCAGCTGACAGATGAACTGACAGCCAACGGTCTCTCCTGCACAATTCACGCTGCATTTATGGATCTGAACCCCGGATCGGTTGACCGCATGGTGCGTGAAACCACACGCAAACGGGTTGAGCAGACCCTTGCGGTGGCCGCAACCCTGCAGGCACGTGTAGTCGTATTTCATCCGGGCTACAGCCGTCTCACCTACGGCTCTGCTATTGAGGTCTGGGCAGCCAACAGCGTGGCCTTCTGGCAGGAGCTGGAACCGCTTATCCGACAAACCGGCTGCCGGATTGCCCTTGAAAACATCTTTGAGGAAGAGTCTTCTACTCTGTTTCTGGTGCTGCAACAGCTGGACCCTGCGCTGTTTGGCCACTGCTTTGATTCCGGGCACTTCAACATGTTCGCCACGGTATCGCTGGAAGAGTGGTTCAGCGTGCTGGGTGAACGGATTATCGAAGGCCACCTGCACGACAACCACGGCCAGTCTGATGAACACCTGCCGGTGGGAGAAGGCGAGATTGATTTTGCCCTGGTTACCTCGCTCCTGCACCGCTACGCACCGGAAGCCGTCTGGACCCTGGAGGCCCACAGCCGCGAGCGGCTTGAGCGGGCCCGCCGCAACATCCAACCCTACCTGCAAAGGATCAACCTATGACCGACACAATTCTGGTTACCGGCGGCTGCGGTTATATCGGCAGTCATGTCGTACGGCAGCTTTCAGAGGCAGGCCACCGGGTAGTGGTGTACGACAACCTCTCCACCGGTTTTCGTGATGCCCTGCTGCATGATGAAGAACTGATTCAGGCTGAGTTGGCTGATCATGCGACTCTGGAAACGGTCTTTCAAAAGCATCAATTCAAGACCGTACTGCATTTTGCGGCAGCCATTGTGGCACCTGAATCGGTCTCTCTGCCGCTCAAATACTACGGCAACAACACCCGCAACACCCTGGGGCTGCTGGAAACCTGCGTCCGCTTTGGCGTTGAGCGATTTATTTTCTCCAGCACCGCAGCGGTCTACGGCTTTCCAGAAGGTGGTACTGCTTCTGAAGAGTCTCCCCTGGTGCCAATCAATCCCTACGGCACCTCCAAGCTGATGAGCGAATGGATGCTGCGGGACGTGGGGGCTGCCCACGGACTCAAGTATGTTGCCCTGCGCTACTTCAATGTGGCCGGTGCCGACCCCCAGGCACGAATCGGTCAGCGCACCCCGGAGGCCACTCACCTGATCAAGATCGCCTGCCAGACTGCCCTGGGACAGCGTCCACAGGCCGCCATCTACGGCACCGACTACCCCACACCTGACGGCACCGGCATCCGCGACTACATCCATATCGAAGACCTGGCAGCAGCCCACCTGGCTGCCCTTGGCTATCTTGACAAGGGTGGCGAATCAACCGCCATCAATGTTGGCTATGGTCAAGGCAGCAGCGTCCGTGAAGTACTGGAGGTGGTCAAACAGGTCAGCGGCGTTGACTTTACGGTGGTTGAAGAGGGACGCCGCCCTGGCGACCCGGCCTGCCTGGTCGCCAGGGCCGATAAAATCCGGCAGCTGACCGACTGGCAGCCACGCTACAACAGCCTGCAAACCATTGTGGAAGATGCCTGGCGTTGGGAGAGCAGGCTGGCCAGACGATAATCAGATGGATCTGGTTACTACTCACCTGAATGCGGATTTTGACTGCCTGGGCTCCCTGGCAGCGGCAGCACGATTGTATCCGGGGGCACTGCTGGCCTTTCCCGGTTCCCAGGAAAAAAACCTGCGTGACTTCTGTGACCGCCATCCCGAACTGCTGCCCATCCTGATCCGTGCCAAGGATGTGGAACTGGTAGAGATCACGCGGCTGATCATTGTTGACTGTCAGCAGCCCTCCCGTATCGGGCGGTTTGCCGACCTGTTGCATCGCCCTGACCTGGCGATCCACATCTATGATCACCACCCCGTAACCGCAGACAGTATCAAGGCCAACGGCGGCTGCATACGCCCGGTTGGTGCCACGGCAACCATCATGACCACCCTGCTCCAGAAACGGGGCATAGCACCGACTCCGGCCGAAGCGACCCTGCTGCTGCTGGGGATCCACGAAGACACCGGGCGTCTACTGTTTCCCACCACCACGCCAGAGGACTACCGAGCGGTTGCCTGGCTGCTGGAACAGGGCGCCTATCTGCATCTGGCCGACGAACTGCTTGAGCCTGAACTGACCACCCCCCAGGTGGAGCTGCTGCACGACCTGCTGACCAGCCTCAAGACCAGCGAGGTAAACGGCGTGCGTGTTTCCATTGCCCATGCCAACAGGTCCTGGTACGTGGCCGACATTGCCGGGCTGGCCCATTTGATGCGGGATATGGAGAACCTTGATCTGCTGGTACTCGCCGTGGCCATGGGTGACCGGGTCCACCTAGTGGCCCGCAGCAGAGTTGCTGAAGTTGACGTTGGTGAACTGCTGCGGACTTTCGGCGGTGGTGGTCACGCATCAGCGGCCTCAGCTACCATCAAGGGTGAGCCCCTTTCAGCTGTGCTGGAGCGACTTGAGCGCAACCTGCTGCTGGCAGTACGCCCCCGCCGCACCGTGGGAGAGGTCATGTCTGCACCGGTTCGTAGCGTTACATCAACAACCACCGTCCAGGGGGCGCGGAACCAGCTGGTGCGCTACAACTACAGCGCCATGCCGGTGCTGCAGGATGAACGGCTGGTGGGGATCATCACCCGTAAGGTGGCGGAAAAGGCGGTTTACCACGGCCTCGGTGATCGTCCGGTCACCGAGCTGATGCACACCTCGGTACTGCGGGCAACACCAGAGACCCCCATCAGCGCCGTGATGGAGTACATGGTGGGTGGTGATCGGCGCTTTGTGCCGGTATTTCGCCATGGTGCGCTCACCGGCGTAGTCACCCGCACCGACCTGCTGCGCCACCTCCACGGCAGCAGCGCTGACGGCGAGACGCTCTATGATCTGGATCGGCTCTCCCCCGAACCCCGCGAACGGGACCTGGCCGGACTGGTCAAACGACGTCTGGATACCGCAACGGTCCAGCTGTTGGAACAGGTGGGAGCAGCCGGTGATCGACTGGGGGTTGCCGTGCATGCCGTGGGTGGCTTTGTCCGTGACCTGCTTCTGAATCTCACCAACCAGGATCTGGATATCACGGTGGAGGGGGACGGCATCTTCTTTGCCGAGAACTTTGCTGCTGAAACAGGCTGCCGGGTACGTCCTCACCAGGCCTTTGGCACGGCAGTACTGGTCCTTCCTGACGACCGCAAACTGGATGTGGCCAGCACCCGGCTGGAATACTACGAATCGCCGGGGGTACTTCCCACGGTGGAACGGGCCTCGCTGCGCCACGACCTCTACCGCCGTGACTTCACCATCAACACCCTGGCACTCTGTCTGAATAGCGGCCGATTCGGCCTGCTGCTGGATTTCTTCGGCGGCCAGAAAGACCTGCAGGACAAGACCATCCGCGTACTGCACAACCTCTCGTTTGTGGAAGACCCCACCCGTGCCTTCAGGGCGGTCCGTTTTGAACAGCGGCTGGGCTTCCAGATTGAACCTCACACCGAAGGGCTGCTCCGCTCGGCAGTGCGGGCCGGACTGGTGGAACGGATCGGCGGCAAGCGCCTGCTGGGGGAACTGATCCATATCTTCACAGAACAGGTACCGGCGCCGGCCATCAGCCGGATGGGGCAACTGAACCTGCTGCCTTGCATCCACCCGACCCTGCGCTGCGGCCCGGACAGTGAGCAGCTATTTGCCGAGCTGGAGCAGGTACTGGCCTGGTATCGTCTGCTGTACCTGGATAAACCGCTTGAGCCATGGGTAGTCTGGTTCCTGGCCCTGACCGACCGTCTCGATGCCGAGCAGTACCTTGAGACCTGCAGGCGACTGTCCATGCCGGAGCGGCTGATGGAACGAATCTTCGGCCAACGCCACCATTCCCTGAAACGGCTGCAATCGCTACGGCAGGTGGCCGGAAGAAACAGCGCGGTACCCAACAGTAAGATCTACACATGGCTGCACGAGATGCCGCTTGAGCTGCTGCTATACGGCCTGGCCCGCAGCGGCCAGGAAGAACTGCGGCGTCTGGTCTCGCTCTACCTGACCCGCCTGATGACCGTCAAACCCCTGGTCAGCGGCTCTGAACTGCTGAAACTGGGGATAGCGCCGGGGCCGGCGGTCCGCTCCCTGAAAGTACGACTTCTGGCTGCCCGTCTGGATGGCGAGATCGCCTCAAAGCATGATGAGCTTGAGCTGGCTCGGCAGCTGATTGCACAGGGAGCTGCCTGATGGTGGTGGGCCGCTTTGCCCCCTCCCCCACCGGACCACTCCATACCGGCTCGCTGGTGGCGG
>CAZYMK010000025.1:0-20039 GCA_964648885.1 uncultured Geobacter sp.
CGAGCAGCGGGTGGTTGAGCTGGGGGCCTTTATCCAGCGCTATCTGGATGAAAATAAAGACCGACTGCCGCCGGGAACCAGACTGGAAGCATTTCTGGAGCCGGAGCTGAAGGCTGCGGTGGAACCGGATGAACTGGCAACCGTGCTGCGCAATCTGTTGGAAAATGCGGTGCTTTACTCCCCGGGTGTGCCGGAACTGGAACTGAAGCTGGAGCGCAACGGCAAGTGGGCCGAACTCTCCCTGAAAGACCAGGGGCGTGGTTTGGAGCAGGACCAGCTGCGCAAGATATTTAACCGGTTCTACCGGGTTGAGCAGCCCAACGAACGGGTGCGCGGCACCGGCCTGGGGCTGTACATCGTGCAGTCAGTAGTCAGAGACTGTGGCGGTACGGTGCAGGCTGCCAGTGACGGTCCCGGCACCGGCTGTACCATTACCCTGCAGTTACCCCTTGTGGAGAAACCATGACGATGAAAGAACAAACCGGCTGCCCGATGTGCCGCCGCTGGGAAGATGATGCCGACCTGCAGATTACGGAGTTTGCCCACAGCTACCTGATCTTGAACCGGGATCAGTTCTTTCCCGGCTACTGCCTGCTGTTTGCCAAAACGCATGAGACGGAGCTGTTTCATCTTGATCAAGCAGTGCGGCAGGGGATGCTGGAAGAGATCACGCAGGTGGCGGCGGTACTGTCCCGGCTTTTCCGGGCAGACAAGATCAACTACGAGCTGTTAGGCAACATGGTTCCCCATATCCACTGGCATCTGGTGCCGCGACAGAAAACCGATCCGCTCTGGCCTCAACCGATCTGGGCTGAGCCGCATCAGGAACAGAAGCTGACGCCGTCCGGCTACCGTGAACGCTGCGCCCTGATTCGTCAGGCACTGGAGGCGGCATGAACGACTTTTGCAGTACAACGCTGGCAAACGGCCTGCGGGTGGTAACAGTGCCGCTTCCCCATCTACACAGCGCTGATATTGCGGTCTACCTTAAGGTGGGGAGCCGCAATGACCCGTCGGACCGGACCGGGCTGTCGCATTTTCTGGAACATATGTTGTTTCGAGGTACTGCCGACTATGCTGATTCACTGGCGATTGAGGCAGCCTTCGAATCGTTGGGGGGAGGCGTCAATGCCGCTACCGATGCGGATTCTACCTGTTTTTATGCCCGCATACATCCCCGTTTTGCCGAGCAAGGTCTGGAGATTCTAGCCTCAATGCTGCTGCGTCCCCGTCTGGAGGGGATCGAGTTGGAGCGTCGGATTATTGGCGAAGAGGCACTGGAGGATATCAATCAGGAAGGGCTGGAGATCAGCCCGGATCTGGTGATGGGACGCCTGCTCTGGCCTGATCACCCGCTGGGGGAGCCGACGGTGGGTAATCCGGCGGATATCAGCCGGATCAGCGGGGAGGATCTGCGTGAGCACCTGCAGCGCTGGTATCTGCCCAACAATGCGGTGGTGGTGGCGGCCGGTCCCCTGCAGCATGAGCGGATTACAGAGGCTGCAGCCCGGTATCTGGGTGCGTGGCAGCCGGGAGAACTGTCGTCCTACCGGCTTTTTGAGGCGACGGCAGCACTGCAGCCGGTCTGCAAGCTGGTGCAGGATGCCGACAGTCAGGTGTCAATGCAGCTGGCGTTTCGGTCCTGCAACCGCTTTGCACCGGAGCTGACGGCGCTCAAGCTGTTACGACGGATACTGGCTGGCGGAGGCTGTTCCCGATTGCACCTGGCCCTGCGGGAGCGGCTGGGGTTGATCTACTCGGTGGATGCCTCGATCGGCAGCTACGAGGAGACCGGCTGCCTGACCATTGATCTGGCCACTGCTCCGGAAAACCTGCCTGCAGTGGTGGCAGCCACACTGGATGAGCTACGGCTGCTGGCCGGTCAGCCGTTGCCTGCTGCCGAGTTTGAGCGAGTACAGACGGTGTTTCTGGCTGATCTTGATTACAGCAGGGATTCGGTGACCGAGATGGGGATCCGTTTTGGCTGGGGTACTCTGATGGGGGTTGCCCGCAGTATTGATGAAGACCAGCGTCTGGTGAAGGCGGTAACAACAGCCTCCCTGCAGCAACTGGCCCAACAGCTGTTTAAGCCGGAAAACCGCCTGCTGACTGTGATCGGGCCGGTTGACGGCATTGATCAGGCAGCGCTGACAGCGATGCTGGCTCAGTAGACTCAGGCGTTACTGCTCTTCAAGTATGGTCAGGCTGATCTTGCCGATGATTCCCACCAGGGGGGTCAGGTCCTGCAGCCGGTTTCCCTCAAAAAAAGCCAGATGGGTCGGGTCTGCCGGCAGTTGATTGAAGGTGGGGTCTACGGCTACCCACCTGCCCTGCAGCCAGCTCTCGGCCCAGCTGTGGTAGAGAAAACCTTTTCCATCCTGTGACACCAGTCCCGAAACAAAGCGGGTCGGAATGCCAGCGGCCCTGGCCAGTGCGGTATACAGCTTGGTATGGGTCTGGCAGTTGCCTTTTTTGTTGTTCAGGCTCTTTAGTGCGCTGCCGCCATCCTCAATGCTGTCCTCCAGCCAGGCAGCGGTCCAGGTCATCAGGGCCTGTGCCTTTGTCTGCTCATCAGTCTGTCCGGCGGTCAGTTCGGCTGCCTTGACCATGATCTCCGCAGCATCTGACTCAATCCCTTCCGACGGCTGCAGCAGTGCCCCATCGGGCTGACCAGCCGGTACAACAGCTGCGCCTGTACGCAAGGTGCCGGTTCTGAACAACAGACGCCCGGTGGCCTCCCGTTCAACCTGGTGCCAACCGTTGGTCATCAGCGGGATCTGTTCGGCATAGCCGTCAATGGCTGCCCAAAGGCCGGTCAGTTCTGACGGGCTCTTCTGCAGGGGGGGATTTGACCGCACCAAGCTGAAATCATAGATCAGGTCTTTTTTTGCCAGGGCCATGCCGCTGATAAAGGCCGCCATCTGCTCGGGCGGCTCGGCCCTGGTGATCACCAGTCCGTCCCGCACCGACTCCAGCAGCGTATTGCCCTGACGGTCAACCCAGATGTCATTATCCACAAACGGATACAGGTTGTTACGCAGTTTGATGGCTGCCTGACCGTCCGGGGTTACGGATTCGCCAAGTACGGTGATCTTGACCTCTTTGGCAGACTGCTCTTCCGGGTCAAAGGCCTGAACGCGGTAGACCTTGCCGACCGATGCCCCCCTGAAGAGCGGAACCAGATTGAGGACCGGCCCAGGAAACAGTTTGCCTTTCACTTTCAACAACCGTTGTGTGGACTTGCCATCTGCGGTCCTGCGTATCTGCAGCCCCCCCGGCCCCAAGGCTCCCTGCAGCTGTGTGCTATTGCCATTGATGGTCTGCTCGACCTCAAACTCCTTCAGTGCCAGATCAGTACCGATCCGGTAGCTTTCCCGCGAGCTTGACTCCTTGGTAAAGCCCATGATCTTCATCCGGACACTGCCGCTTGCCTCAATGCGGTAGCCGGTATTTTCAGGCTCTCTGAACATGGTCTGGCGGTAGAAGCCGACCTGTTCGTCACCGATCAGGATGTTGAACCAGCGTTCTTCCAGTGGGGGAGCGTTGATCTTGAGGATGTCGGCAGCAGCAGCAGGTAACGACAGGGCTATGAAAACGGCGGCCAGGGCCGCCGCGAGGTAACGCAGAAGAATAACGACAGCAGACAACATGGGCAGTATCCTGATGAAGTAAAGTAAATGATCCGTCTGAAGAGTCGGCAGCAGGTGCGGTCGGGATCACTCCGATCTGCCGGTGCTGGTGGGATCGCTGACCACCACACGGTTCCGACCCCGTTCTTTTGCCAGATAGAGGGCCTCGTCCGCTGTTCGCAGCAGGCCGTCGGTATCGTCGATGCCGAGAGCGGGAAACAGGGCAACCCCCAGACTGACGGTGACCCGCTCGTTTGAGAGAGAACCGGCAAAATGCATCCCCTGGACCGACAGGCGGATCCGGTCGGCAACGTTGAAGGCCTCCTTCAGAGAGGTGTCGGGCAGCACTGCCACAAACTCTTCACCGCCGTAGCGAGCGGCAATATCGTAGCTGCGCAGTTCTTTCTGGATATGCAGAGCCACCTTTTGCAGCACCACATCCCCCTGCAGATGGCCGTGGGTGTCATTAACCCGCTTAAAGTGATCGATATCCAGCAGCAGCAGGGCCACCTGTCCGTCCTTGCGGCGAGCCCGCTGCACTTCCTTGTCCAGACATTCCATCAAAAAACGGCGGTTGAACAGACCGGTCAGGTGATCAGTGTTGGAGAGTTCCAGCAGCAGTTCATTGGAACGCTTCAGATCATCCTGCAGATGCTTGATCTTCAGGTGTACCCGCATCCGGGCCACCAGTTCTTCAGGATCGAACGGCTTGGTGATGAAATCGCAAGCCCCCTGCTCCAGCCCTCTGATCTTCATGTCGCGATCATCGTTGCCGGTCAGGATGATGACCGGGGTATCAGCAACCTCCTGACGTGCCTTGAGCATCCCCAGAAACTTGAAGCCATCCATCCGGGGCATCTCCAGGTCGCACAGCACGATATCCACCGGCGAAACCAGCAGCTTCTTGAATCCTTCCAGGCCATCTTCGGCCTGATAGAAGCGGGAAAAGAGGTCGCGGGATTCCAGGACCTTGATGATCTTTTCCCGTACCGCCTCAGAATCGTCGATAATCAAAACACTGTCAGCCATCTGGGATCCTCGCCGGTGAGAGAATTACAGCCGCGGTTCCTGCATCAGACGTTTCATTTCAGAAATGGTGGCAGCATAGTCGCTGCTGCCGAACACGGCGCTGCCGGCCACCAGCACATCAGCGCCGGCATGGGCTATCCGGGCGACGTTGGCAGGCTTGACACCGCCGTCGATCTCAAGTTCGGCCTCACAGCCCCGCCGGTCAAGCATGCCGCGCAGCTGTTGAATCTTGGGGATACAGGCCTCAATGAACGACTGGCCGCCAAAGCCGGGGTTGACGGTCATCAGTAACACCAGATCCAGCTCTTCCAGCACATAATCAAGCACATGCAGCGGGGTGGCAGGGTTCAGCGACACCCCGGCCCGTTTGCCCAGCCCCTTGATCTGTTGAATCACCCGGTGCAGGTGGGTGCAGGCCTCGGCATGAACCACGATGATATCAGCCCCGGCCCTGGCAAAATCCTCCACATACCGTTCCGGCTCAACGATCATCAGGTGGACATCCAGCGGCAGCGGCGTCACCTTTCGTACCGCCTCAACCACCAGCGGCCCGATGGTGATGTTGGGCACAAAGCGGCCATCCATCACATCAACATGGATGTAATCGGCGCCGGCCGCCTCAACGGCGCGTACCTCATCACCCAGCCGTGCAAAATCGGCGGACAGTATGGAGGGGGCGATCTTTTTCATCAGGAGTTCCTTACCAGTCGTACGGCAAAAAAACCGTCACAGCCGTGGCGATGGGGCCACAGCCGCATGGCGCCGGATGGGGTGGCCAGCTCTGGATGCAGCTGGAACAGTGTAGCCGTAGTGTCTACCACAAAAGTGGGGTGCCGTGAAAGAAAATCATCAACTACGGCCTCGTCTTCGAGTACGGCGGTTGAGCAGGTTGCGTAAACCAGGATACCGCCCGGCCGCAGCAGACCGGCAGCTACGGCCAGCAGCTGCCGCTGCCGGCCAGCGCAGCGCTCCAGCTCAGCCGGTGTCAGACGCCACTTGGCCTCCGGGTGACGGCGGATGACTCCCAGCCCTGAGCAGGGGGCATCCAGCAGAATCCGGTCAAATTGTTCACCAGCCAGGTAGTCGGGAGCCAGGGCATCTGCCGTGCGGGGCTGAATGATCTGCAGGCCGAGCCGAGCCGTCACGTCGTTGATCCGTTTGATCCGTCGCCGGTTCAGATCAGTGGCTATGATGGTCCCGCTCTCATTCATCAGCTGTGCCAGATGGGTGGTCTTGCCGCCCGGTGCCGCACAGAGGTCCAGCAGCCGTTCGCCCGGCTGCGGTTCCAGCAGGTGGGATACCAGCTGGGAGGCCTGATCCTGTACGGTCCAGAAACCTTCGGCAAAACCTGGCAGGGCCGGTATCTGCAGATGTCCCTGGAGCTGAATCGCCTCAGGGGCAAACCGGCACGGCTCGGCAGAGATACCGGCTTCAGTAAACAGCTCCAGCAGCCGGGGGCGGGTAATGCGCCGGGTGTTGGTGCGCAGGGTGAGGAGCGGTAGCGCCAGAGATGCCTGTGCCAGGGCTGTAGCCTCTTCCAGCGGCAACTGTTCCAGCCACTGTCGGGCCAGCCAGTCGGGCAGGCTGTAAGCAGCTGCCAGCCAGGCTGCGGGATTCTGAGCCGGATCAGGCAGACTCAGTTCCTGTTGGCGGCGCAGGAACGAGCGCAGAACTCCGTTGATCAGCCCTTTGGCCCGGGGGACGGTTGCCTTTGCCAGCTCGACACTCTCGTGGACTGCGGCGTGGGCCGGCACGCGGTCCAGGAACTGCAGCTGGTAGAGTCCTAGCCGCAAGAGCAGCAGCACCGGCAGTTCAAGCTGGTCCAGGGGCTGCTGTACCAGCTGCCGCAAGGAGTGATCCAGGGTGGCTTGGCGGCGCAGTACCCCCATGACCAGCTCGGCCAGCAGGCCGCGGTCAGGCCCCTGTAGGCGGTTGCGGGAAAGCTCCTGGTTCAGCAGATCATCGGCATGCAGGTCGCCGGAGGCCAGCTGCTGCAGGATCAGGAATGCTGCCTGGCGCGGGCTGCTGCTGTCAGGTGTGGAGAGGGGAAGATTGGCCATGGGCTGCACCATAGACCGTATCGGTACAGCTTGGCAATCTTCTGATGCACAATGGTTCGTAACAGGGTGAACGGCGAGCCGTAACAGCTTGACATTCCACGCAGTCGCGTGCTATGAGCTACGTCTTGTCAAATACATTGTACGCATGAAGGAGAACATCTATGGAACGTACCTTTGCCATCATCAAGCCGGACGCCGTAGAACGCGGTCTGGCCGGCAAGATCATCAGCAAGATTGAAGAGGCCGGCTTTGCGATTGTGGGGATGAAAAAGATTCACCTGAGCCGTACCCAGGCCGAAGGCTTTTACTATGTTCATCAAGAGCGTCCTTTTTTCAACGACCTCTGCAGCTTTATGTCCCGTTCGCCGGTGATTGTGATGTGCCTGCAGAAAGAGAATGCCATCAATGACTGGCGTACCCTGATGGGGGCAACCAACCCGGCCAATGCCGAGCCCGGCACCATTCGGAAGGAGTTTGCCAAGAACATTGAGGAAAACTCGGCCCACGGTTCCGATGCACCTGAGACGGCGGCCTTTGAGATCCCTTACTTCTTTAACAGCTTTGAGCTGGTAGGTTAGGCTCGATACAGGCGACCCGTCCACTCTGCGGACGGGTCGCCTCCTTCCCCCCGATGGCCGATTCCCCCCGCACCGATCTCAAGAACCTGCCGTTACCGGCCCTGGAGCAGTTTCTGCAGGGGCAGGGCAAGGAACGCTACCGTGCCGTCCAGATCTTCAAATGGCTCTACCAGCATGATGTGAGCAGCTTTGACGAGATGACCAACGTCTCCAAGGCGTTACGCCAGGAGCTGTCCCAGAGCGCCTGCATCAGCCGTCTTGAGCCGGAGACCGTGGAAGTTGGCAGCGACGGTACCCGCAAATACCTGTTTGTGCTGGAAGACGGCAACGCGGTTGAGGCGGTGATCATTCCGGATGAAGATCGCAACACCCTCTGCATCTCCTCCCAGGCAGGCTGTGCCATGCAGTGCGCCTTCTGTCTGACCGGCACCTACAATCTGGCCCGCAACCTGACCACCGCCGAGATTGTCAACCAGATCCTGGCGGTGCGGCGTGATGTTGAGGTGCGCAACATCGTGATGATGGGGATGGGAGAGCCGTTGCACAACCTGGACAACGTCATCCCTGCCCTGCAGATCATGTCTGAAGATAACGGCCTGCAACTTTCCTCCCGCCGGGTGACGGTCTCCACCTGCGGACTGGTACCGGAAATGGAACGGCTGGGGCGGGAGGTGACCGTCAATCTGGCGGTGTCGCTTAACGCAACTACCGATGAGCTGCGAAACCGGATCATGCCGGTCAACCGTGCCTATCCGATTGCAACGCTGCTGGCGGCCCTCAAGAAGTTTCCCCTGCCGGGGCGCCGCAAGATCACTATTGAGTATGTGCTGCTGGGGGGGCTGAACGATAGCCTGGAGGATGCCAAGAGGCTGGTACGCCTGCTGTCGGATATCCCCTGCAAGATTAACCTGATTCCGTTTAACCCCCATGAGGCTGCCGACTTTGTACCGCCCACCCGGGCGGCCCTGGATGCCTTTCACAAATATTTGCTGGACCGTCATTTTACGGTGATCACCCGCGACAGTCGCGGCAGTGACATCTCGGCGGCCTGCGGTCAGCTGAAAGGGCGGCTGGAACAGCGGCAGGCAATCTGAACAATACTAAACCGCAGAGGAGAACAAGCTATGATCGGTGTGATCGGCGGCAGTGGTCTGTATGCCATGGAAGGACTTGAGGATGTACAGGAGCAGGTGCTGGAGACCCCCTTCGGGGCACCGTCCGATGCCTATGTAACCGGTGTGTTGCATGGCGTGAAGCTGGCCTTTTTGCCCCGCCACGGTCGAGGGCACCGCCTGCTGCCGTCGGAGGTCAACTATCGGGCTAATATCTACGGTATGAAGCAGCTTGGGGTGCAGCAAATTATCTCGGTCTCTGCGGTCGGCAGCCTGCAGGAGCGGATTGCGCCGGGTCATATCGTTATACCGGATCAGTTTATTGACCGGACCAAAGGGGTGCGCGAGGCCACTTTTTTCGGTAACGGCATTGTGGCCCATGTCGGCTTTGCCGATCCGGTCTGCCCCTGTCTGTCGGAAAAATTATATCAGGCAGCCGGACAGGCCGGTGCCGTGACCCACAAAGGGGGCACCTACATCTGCATGGAGGGACCGGCCTTCTCAACCCGCGCCGAATCCCATATGTATCGAAGGCTTGGCGGCGACATCATCGGCATGACCAACCTGACCGAGGCCAAGCTGGCCCGTGAGGCAGAGATCTGCTACGGTGTGATCGCCCTCTCCACCGACTATGACTGCTGGCATGAAACCCACGAAGATGTCACGGTGGAGGCGATTCTGGAGATCATGCACAAAAACGTGGCCATGTCGCGGGAGATCCTGCGGACAGCCACCTGCAACCCCTCCCTGCAGGAGCGTCACTGCAGCTGCGGCCAGGCCCTGGCCAGTGCCATCATCACCGATCGTGCCGTTATTCCGGCTGCCACCAAGGCGACCCTGGGTCCGATCACAGCCAACTATCTTTGAAAAAGGAACAGAGCATGGGAATTGTCGTTGTCGGCACCGTAGCCTTTGATACTGTTGAGACCCCGTTCGGACGCGGCGAGAATGTCCTGGGGGGGTCCGCCACCTATTTTTCAACCTCGGCCAGCTTTTTTAGTGATGTCTCGCTGGTTGCCGTGATTGGCGAGGATTTTCCGGAAGAACACCTGCAGTTCCTCCGCTCCCGCGAGATTGACCTGCAGGGGCTGCAGCGGATTCCCGGCAAGACCTTTCACTGGTCCGGCAAATACGGCTATGACCTGAACGAGGCCCAGACCCTGGATACCCAGCTGAACGTGCTGCTGGATTTCAAGCCGGAACTGCCGGATTCCTACCGCGACACCGAGGTGCTGTTTCTGGCCAACATCGACCCTGAACTGCAACTACAGGTGCTTGATCAGGTGAAAAGACCGAAGCTGTCCGCTTGCGACAGCATGAATTTCTGGATCTCTTCCAAGCCGGATGCACTCAAAGAGGTGATTCGCCGCGTTGATATCGTGGTGATCAACGAGGGTGAGGCCCGGATGCTGACCGGCGAGTCCAATCTGGTCAAGGCGGCCCGCAGCATTATCAGTCTGGGTTGCAAGCGGCTGGTGGTGAAGCGGGGCGAATATGGCGTGCTGATGTTTACTGCCGACATGGTCTTTGCCGTACCGGCCTGGCCCCTGGAGGAGGTCTTTGATCCCACTGGTGCCGGTGACACCTTTGCCGGCGGGTTTATGGGCTACCTGGCCAACACCGGCGATCTGTCCGAGGAAGGGGTGCGTCAGGCCCTGGTGTTCGGTTCGGTGATGGCCTCCTTTAACGTGGAGGATTTCAGCCTGAACCGGATGAAGCGGCTGACCTATGCAGAAATCGAAGCCCGTTACCGCAGTTTCAAAGGGTTGACCAGCTTCCGCGACCTGCAAATGCAGTGAGGCTGGTTGAGGATACTGACCGTTTTACCGGCAGACAGTACAATTCCCGCCGGCAGGGAGGACCTATGAGAGTAGATCTGCAGCTGGTTACCTTGGCATTGACCCTCATGCTGGCAGGGTGTGCCGCGACATCACCAAGCGGCAGACCCTCTGCGTACCACTACCAGATGGGGGTCTCGTACCTTGAAGAACGCAATTATACGGCTGCCCTGACCGAGCTGTCCGAAGCAGAAAAGATGGAACAGGATAATCCGGAGCTGCAGTACAATCTGGGGCGTGCCCTGGTGGGGCGTCGTCGTCTTGATCTGGCAGAACAGAAATTTCTCAAGGCGTTGGCCTTGCGGCCCAAGTATTCCGAGGCGCGTAATGACCTGGGGGTGCTCTACCTTGAGACCGGTCGCTGGGACAGTGCCATCCAGCAGTTTAAGGCAGTCAAGGATGACCTGTTCTATCCCCAGCCGGAGTTTGCCCAGATCAACCTTGGCCTGGCCTACCTCGGCAAAGGTGACTACCCGGCTGCCATGGCGGAGTTCAACGCGATCCAGGCGGTCAATCCCCGCAATCCTATTGTGAGGGTGTCCATCGGGAGAGTACTGTTTGCCCAGGGGCAGACGGAACGGGCCATTGCTGAGTACCGTCGCGCACTTGAGATTGCCCCCGAGTATGCCAACGGCCATTACCAGCTGGGGCTGGCCCTGATGAAACAGAGCCGCCTGACAGAGGCACGGGCCAGTTTCAAAGAGGTGGTACGGATTGTCCCGGATTCGGAAATCGGTCGAGCTGCCATGGGGTATGTTGACCTGCTCAGGTAGGAGCGTGTGTGGACAGGGAAGATCAGCTCGACATAACTGAAGAGATGGCGGTCCCCCCCTCAGTGGGGGTCAGTCTGCGCCAGTGCCGTGAGGCCCGGCTCCTGACCCTGGAGGAAGCCGCTGAGGCGACCAAGATCAGCAAGGGCTACCTTGCGGCGCTGGAAGAAGACCGTTTTCAGGATCTGCCTGCCCCGGCCTATCTGCAGGCCTTTATCCGGACCTACGCCGTCTATCTGGGGCTACCTCCTGAAGAACTGCTGAGTCGACTCAATGCGGCACAGCAGCCCAGCTTTGCTGAGCAGCAACAAAACGGCATGCCGCAGCGGACACGCTTGTTTCGCTGGGAGCTGCTGCTGTTGCCGGTACTGCTGCTGGGGGCGTTACTGGTGTCAACGTTGTTTCAGCACAGCTCCTCCACTCCCCGCCCCAGGCTGCTGCTCAAGCCGGCAGAGCCGCAACCGGTACTTTCATCGGCAACAAGTGTGGCTCTCCAACCCAGGATTTCCAGTACGGCACTCTCACCAACAGTGACGGCTGCCCAGCCATCCCTCAAGCCAGAGTCGTCAGTGGAACAGGTTCCGACGGTCCCCAGGGCGGCAGCCGGTCTGCTGCTCAGCATGCGGGTCAAACGGCACAGCACCGTGACGGTTACCATTGATGAAGGGGCGTCCCAGGGGTATGAGCTGGAGGCCGGTGACCGGATCGAGTGGAAGGCTGCCCGAGTGATTGTCCTGGATCTATCCGACGTCGGCAGTGTTGAGCTTGATCTGGACGGCAAGCCGGTTGCCTTGTCCGGCCAGGCGGGACGCTCGGCTTATATTACACTGGATGCCAATGGGGTCGTACGGTAACAGCATGAATTCATTTTTCAGCAGATAGTGCCCAGTAGCCCGGATTCTAAAATAAAAACAAGTAATATCGATATGCTAAGCTGTTTGACAAAAGCGTTCTCCGGTGCCTTGACAGGGCGTTACTCCGTGCTAGACTACAATCTGAGTTTCGATTTTCAAGTACGGAGTAACGGGTGGCTGAAGCGATGAAACGGATACTGGTGGTGGATGACGAGGAGAATACCCGCATCGCCCTGACACGCCTGCTGAGCCGTGAAGGCTATGAGGTCCAGACTGCCGCCAACGGTCTTGAGGCGATGAACCGCTTGCGTCAGTGTTCGGCCGAGCTGATCATCACCGACCTTAACATGCCGGAAATGAACGGACTGACCTTCCTCCGTGAGCTGAATCGGGAGTTCCCTTCCAGTAATGTCATCATGATCACCGCGTACGGCGAAGTAGAATCCTATCTGGAGGCCCTGAATCTGGGCGTCTTTGAATACCTCAACAAACCGCTCAGAGTTGAAGAGCTGCGGAAGGTGATGGGCAAGATGTTCTCACGGCCTGCAGCGGTAAAGGAGAGTCACTGATGAAACGCTTTGAAAAGATCCTGCTTGCCACTGATTTTTCCGATTATTCCGAAGTTGCCTGCGAGTATGCCCTTTCCTTGGCCCGGACCTTCAACTCCTCCATCCTCGCCCTGCATGTCATCAATGAGCCGGTGGACCTGCGCGGTTTCTATGTGCCGCATATCTCGTTCGAACAGCTGGAAAAAGAGATCGAAAGTAGTGCTGATCAGATGCTGGAACGCTTCTGCAAGGAGCATCTGCAGGAGTTCGACTCGTACCGGACCATGACCGTCAGCGGTGTACCCTATGAAGAGATCATTCGGGTTGCCACAGAGCAGGAGTCATCACTGATTGTTATCGGCACCCACGGACGCACCGGACTTGACCATCTGATTTTTGGCAGTACTGCCGAACGGGTGGTTCGGGGAGCCCCCTGTCCGGTCATGACCATACGACTGCCGGCTGAATCCCGCCCGGCATGATGGCTGCTGCCAGGCTGCAGAAATGACCGTGCGTAAGGAAGACAGCACGGTAACGGTGCTGGTGGTTGATGATGAACCAGCGGTTCGCGCCCTGCTGGCAAGCCTGCTGAGCGCCCGTGGCTACCGGGTGCTGCAGGCGGGCAGTGCCTCCGAGGGGCTGGAGATCATGGAGGCGTCACAGCCCGAGCTGGTGCTGATGGACTACCGCCTGCCTGATCGTGACGGCTTGTCGGTGCTGCAGGAGATCAAGGCCCGTTACCCTGCCAGTTATGTGATCATGGTTACCGGCATGGGCAGCGAAGAGCTGGCAGTTGAGCTGATGAAGGCCGGCGCCTCTGAATACCTGCTCAAGCCGTTTGATACCCGCCTGCTGGTTGAACGGATCGATGCCGTGCGCAAGCTGCGTGAGATTGAGCTGGCCAACCGGGCGCTCCAGGCGGAACGGGAACATCTGCTGAGTGAGATTGAGGCCTGGAACCGGGAGCTGCAGGCCAGGGTGCAGGAGCGGAACGAGGCACTGCACCGGGCACAAAGCGAGATTGCCCAGACTGAAAAACTGGCCGCCTTGGGGTACCTGGCCGCCGGTATGGCCCATGAGATCCGCAATCCCCTTAACTCCATCTCCCTGTTTACCCAGCTGCTGCGCGAAGGTGTTGAGGAGACGGAGACTGCGGAGTATCTAGGTAAAATTCTGAAGGAAGTTGACCGGATTGACGGTATTATCCACAAGCTGGTTGGTGCCGCCAATCGCAGTCGCCTGGTGGTGAACGATGTACGCCTTGATCAGATCGTGCGGGATTCGCTGGAGATCTTTGCCCCGCAGATTGAGGCCCGTCAGATAGCGGTGACCATCAGCTGTCAGGAACCGATTGTGCCGATCAAGGCCGATCGGACCGAGCTGGAGCAGATCTTTACCAACCTGCTGATGAATGCCATTGAGGAGATGCCCCGGCAGGGCCGTCTTGCCATTGAGATCAGCTGTACCGATGACCTGCTGCAGGTGCGGGTTGTCGATAACGGCAAGGGGATCACGCCTGAGCATCTTGAAGCCATTTTCAAGCCGTTTTTTTCTACCAAGAGCCGAGGCACCGGCATCGGGTTGCCGGTGGCGCGGCGTATTGCCCGGCTTTACCATGGTGATGTCACGGTTGAGGCCACCTCGCCCGCCGGTACTACCTTTCTGGTTTGCATTCCCTGCGAGCAGCAGGCAAGGGGTTGAGAGCAATGAACGACACTGCAGCTGAAATCCTGATTATTGATGACGACCCGTTTTTTCAGCGGATTCTTTCCGATGCCTTCAAGGAAAATGGTTACACGGTCCATATCGCCAGCGATGGCATGGAAGGGGTAAAACTGTATCAGGACCGGCGACCGGAGGTGGTGATCTCCGACCTGGTCATGCCTCGTATGGGCGGGGTCAGCACCTGTCTTGAAATTGCCCGGATAGCCGGAGAAAAACAGCCGGTCATCATCCTGCTGACCTCCATGTTTCAGGAAGCCCCCCATGAGCATGCGGCCCCCGAGATGGGCGCCCGTTTTCATATTCCCAAATCAACCCCTCCCCTTGATGTTGTCATCCTGGTTGAGCAGCTGATTGCGCGCAACAGGAGCCAGAACCTTTCCCTCTGAACCATGCCGTTTCTGCTGCGTAACCTGACGTTGCACCCTGGCGACGATGAGTCCAGGCTTCGTGTGCTGGCTGCAGGTCAGCTGGGACTTGCCCCGACTGACCTGCTTGATTTCTGCATACGCCGCAAAGGGGTGGATGCCCGCAAAAAGCCGCGCGTGCTGCTGGTTTATACAATCAGTTTCAGTCTGGCCGATGAACGTCGTCTCAGCCAAAAGCTGGGGCCGTTAGACAACCTGGAGCAGATAGCCGTTGAATCAACCTTTACGGCCAGAGTGGAGCGGAGGCCGGAAACGGTGGTTATTGCGGGGATGGGGCCGGCCGGTCTGTTCTGTGCCTTGCGGCTGGCCGGCCACGGCATTGCAGCCACACTGATCGAGCGGGGCAAGCCGGTTGAAGAGCGGGTGCATGATGTGAGCAGGTTCTGGCGTGATGGGACGCTGCATCCGGAAAGCAATGTCCAGTTTGGTGAAGGGGGGGCCGGTACCTTTTCAGACGGCAAGCTGACCTGCCGCCTGCGGGACCCCAACACGACCTGGGTGCTGGAGCAACTCGTGAAGTTCGGCGCACCGCCGGAGATACGTTACCAGGCTAAACCCCATGTCGGTACTGACCGACTGCGCAGTGTGGTGGCAGCAATCCGGAATAATTTGCAGCAGCACGGCTGCAGCATCAGGTTTTCTGTCTGTCTGACTGGTCTGACCAGTCAGACAGGCAGAATTGCCGCCGTTGTGTGCAACCATAGCGAAGAACTGCCCTGCACGCACTTGGTTTTGGCCATCGGCCACAGTGCCCGTGATACGTACCGGATGCTGGCAACCAGCAATCTGCTGCTGGAGAGCAAGCCGTTTGCCGTCGGACTGCGGGTTGAGCATCCACAAGAACTGATCGACCGGATCCAGTATGGCCGTCCCCACCCTGCCCTGCCCCGGGCCGACTACGCCCTGACCTACAACAACGAAAGCAGCGGAAGAAGCTGCTATTCGTTCTGCATGTGTCCTGGTGGTCTGGTGATCGGCAGCTCTTCAGAGCCGGAGATGGTGGTGGTGAATGGCATGAGCAACCTGCAGCGCAACTCCGGTTTTGCCAATAGTGCGTTGGTGGTCAATGTCCGGCCAGGGGATTTTGACGGCAGCGACCCGCTGGCCGGGGTGCGGTTTCAGCAGCAGTGGGAGCGGTTGGCCTATCAGGCAGGCGGAAACAGCTACCACGCCCCGGTCCAGAATCTGCTTTCCTTTATTGGCAACCGGGACGCACCCTGCCGGTCCAGCTACCGGCCAGGCACAAAAGAGGCTGATCTGTCGAAGGTATTGCCTGCGTATGTAACGGCGACGTTGCGGGAGGGGATCAGGAGCTTTGACCGCAAGATGAAGGGATTTGTGACTACAGAGGCAACCCTTACCGGTGTTGAGACCCGCACCTCGGCACCACTCAGGATTTTGCGCGGCCAGGACCTGCAGTCCCCTTCACTGCAGGGGCTCTACCCCTGCGGCGAGGGAGCCGGTTATGCCGGCGGGATCATGTCGGCTGCCCTGGATGGTATTCGGGTGGCAGATATGATTGCGGAACAGATGAGGAGCTCGTGCTGAGTAATTGCCGAACATTCTGTTGATAGTGGCTCTGTAAAGGGACGAGGTAGGCACGTATGCACGCCTGTTGCTGGTGAGCCGGGAGCTCCAATATATGAACAATCTTGAAATCAGGTACGACATGATACAGCCGTACTCAACGAGCGCTGTGAGCATGTTGGAGTATGTACGGTCGTGCGATCAAAACAGGACCTAATGGGCCATACCGTCTGGATATGCGTTCGCGATAATCAGCCCACCAGCCGGGTTGCAGGACATCATGCATCCTCTGAAAGGAGTACCGAACATGCCGGTTTACGAGGTTAAACATCCCTTGATTCAGCACAAACTGGGATTGATGCGCAAGGTTGAAATCAGCACCAAACAGTTTCGTGAACTTGCGTCGGAAGTGGCGCGCCTGCTTACCTACGAATCCACCAAAGATCTTGAAACCGAGCAGATCACCATTGAAGGCTGGGCTGGACCGGTTCAGGTACAGCAGATCAAGGGCAAGAAGATTACTGTTGTGCCGATCCTGAGGGCCGGCCTGGGCATGATGGACGGGGTGCTTGACATGATCCCCAGCGCCAAGGTGAGCGTAGTGGGACTCTATCGCAATGAAGAGACCCTTGAGCCGGTGGCCTACTATGAGAAATTTACTTCAGATATGGATGAACGAACCGCATTGATCATTGACCCGATGCTGGCCACTGGTGGTTCGTTGCTTGCCACCATTACCATGCTGAAAAAGACCGGCTGCAAGCGGATTAAGGGACTCTTTCTGGTGGCAGTACCGGAAGGAATCAAGCGGGTCACCGACGCACATCCGGATGTTGAACTCTACGTTGCAGCCATTGATGAACGGCTGAATGACCAGGGTTACATCCTTCCGGGCCTCGGCGATGCCGGGGACAAGATCTTCGGTACAAAATAAGGAGTCCCCATGCCCTCCGCTCCTGAACCGGTCTGGCGTACCGCCTTATCCGGCGCACAGATCCTCTTTGTTGCCTTTGGTGCAACGGTACTGGTTCCGCTCCTGACCGGCCTCAACCCCAGCCTGGCCCTGCTGGGGGCCGGTATCGGCACCCTGGTTTTCCAGATCTGCACCAAACGACAGGTTCCGATCTACCTTGGTTCATCCTTTGCCTTTATTGCGCCGGTGATCTACTCCGTTAAGACCTGGGGGATGCCCGCAACCATGGGGGCTCTGGCTGCTGCCAGCTTCTTCTATTACATTGCCGCCGGACTGGTCAAATGGCGCGGGGTTGGCTTCATCCACCGCCTGCTTCCCCCGGTGGTCATCGGACCGGTGGTGATGGTCATCGGTCTGGGATTGGCCCAGGTAGCTATCAGCATGGCAACCGGTAAGGCCGGTGAAACGCAAGTGATTCCCTATGGCACAGCCTTAAGTATTGCCGCAATCTCACTGACTGCCACCATGCTGACCTCCATTTATGCCCGTGGCCTGCTCAAACTGGTCCCGATTCTGGTCGGGGTGGCGGTTGGGTATGGAGCATCGCTCTTCGCAGGGCTGGTTGATTTCAGCACGGTGATCAACGCGCCCTGGTTAGTAATCCCTACATTTGGCCACCCCACCTTCAACCTGGCAGCAATCCTGTTTATGATACCGGTTGCCATTGCGCCGATTGTCGAGCATGTCGGCGGTATTCTGGCCATCGGTTCAGTGGTTGGAAAAGATTATACTGAACAGCCCGGACTGCATCGGACTCTGTTGGGGGATGGTCTGGCAGTCAACATAGTCGGCCTGTTCGGCGGACCACCGGTCACCACCTATGGCGAGGTTACCGGTGCACTGATGCTGACCCGCAATTACAATCCTGTGGTGATGACCTGGGCTGCCTGCTTCGCAATTCTGATGGCCTTTGTGGGAAAGTTCAGCGCGTTGTTACAGTCAATTCCGCTGCCGGTTATGGGGGGGATCATGGTGCTGCTGTTCGGCTCCATTGCCGGTATCGGCCTTAAAACCATTATAGACGGCAAGGTTGATCTGATGCACCCCCGCAATCTTTGTCTGGTTTCGGTTACACTGGTCACCGGTATCGGTGGCCTGGGAGTCACTATCGGTGGTTTCAGTCTTCAGGGGATCAGTCTTTGCGGAGTTCTGGCTGTACTGCTTAACCTGATTTTACCTGGAATCCGGCAGCATATAGCATTTCCCGAGCAGACCTGATATCACTGCAATACTCTGTTGACTGCTCCCCTCCCTGAAGAGAAGGGGATTCCCAATTCATCGAGCTGAGCCCGGATCAAGTGCATACTCCGGGGCTTACCTGCTCTCCAAGGGCTGACACCGCCAGTCCGGCGGCCAGGATGTTGCGGGCTGCGTTAATGTCACGATCGTGGTGAACACCACATTCGGGGCATGACCAGCTCCGTGTTTTAAGCGACAGGTCTTTCAAAACATAACCACATGAGCTGCAACGTTTGGAAGAGGGATACCACCGGTCGATGCCGATGATCGTCCTGCCGTACCAGAAAGCCTTGTACTCCAGCTGTCTGATGAATTCGCTCCAAGAGGCATCAAGGATGCTCTTGTTCAGGCCGGACTTCTGCTTGACCTTCCGGCCTGGCTTGTCCTCCGTCCCTTTGGCTGACCTGCTCATGTTCTTCACTGCCAGTGTTTCTAAGCTGATCGTTTGGTTCTCACGAATCAGCCGGGTACTCAGTTTGTGCTGAAAGTCCCTGCGAGCATCAGCTATGCGGG
This sequence comes from uncultured Geobacter sp., assembly GCA_964648885.1. Classification (GTDB taxonomy): domain Bacteria; phylum Desulfobacterota; class Desulfuromonadia; order Geobacterales; family Pseudopelobacteraceae; genus Trichlorobacter. Next base: position 18,821 of record CAZYMK010000025.1, read on the forward strand.
CATGGACGCGGTTGATGCGAAGCTGGTCTTTCAACCAGTTCTTTGACTTGAGAATCTTGGTTCCCTTGGGGATGGCTTTCCCTTTGGGGATACCAGCAGCCAGCTTTGCGATCTCCATCTTACGGGCCTGACGGCGCTGAATGCGGCCCAGCTTCTTCTCATGCTTCCGGTACAGGTTGGGTGCCGCAACCTTTTCCCCATCACTGGTGATCAGGAAGTGGTTGAGGCCCATGTCGATGCCGATGCTCTTGTCGGAAGGCGTAAGCCGGGACACTTCGTCATCACAGAGGATACTGATGAAGTAGCGGCCGGCTGTATCTTTGGAGACAATGGCAGATGTCGCTCTGGCCTTTTTCGGGATGGTTCGACTCCAGCGGATATCCAGAGGGCTATCCATCTTGGCAAGAGTGAGCCTCCGAGTATCCTGATCGAAGCTGAAGCCAGTGGCAACGTAGGTGATGGATTGCGGGCCTCGCCTGGAATGGAATGTCGGATAGGCGGCTCTGCGAGAGAAGAAGTTCCCAAAGGCGGTCTGCAGGTGACGAAGCGACTGTTGCACTGGAACAGAGGATACTTCTGACAGCCAGGCAAACTCAGGATCTCGCTTGAGTCTGGTCAAAAGAGATGAGGTGTCGTTGTAGTTCAGTCGCTTCTGTTCGTTAAACCAGGCGTCTGTACGCAGGCGCAGGAAGTGGTTATACACAAAGCGGGCAGAGCCGAAAGTACGGGCAAGTTCTCTTGCCTGACCTTCAGTTGGATAGAATCTATATCGGTATGCCCGCTTGATTTCCATGTTTAATTTATATCGCAATTTCGGCTAAACGTCAAAGGATTCGCGCATGGCGCAACATGAATCACTGGAATGCACCTTATATCCCGCCCTGAACGACGAGGTTTTACGGTGGGTTGGATAAAATACCTGCATAGTGGAAAGAGGCCTCAAATGGTGCAATACGACGAGCTCTACACAAGGAATATCGGGCTTTTTACCCCTGAATACGCTATTGGGGTCAGGTCTTGAAATATAAGTTTTCGCAAGTAAACGATGACTCAAATCACCCATTCAATCGATGAGAACCAATTAGAAAGCTGGCAAAACAAATGTGAAATTCTTGGTGTCTTTTGACATGCCACTTACTTTACATCGGAAAACAGACTTTGACAGTGCAGGGTGAGAGGACGTACTTAAAAAGTTGATTTGGAAGGGCAAAAGGACTAG
>CAZYMK010000026.1:0-2834 GCA_964648885.1 uncultured Geobacter sp.
ATGATGCCCAGACCAACCTGCTGCGGGCCCAAAGCAACCTGGCCCGGGCCAATCGTGATTATCTGTCGGCACAGGTCAATCTGCAGTGGGCCATGGGTACAGCGGGAGAATAGTCTGGTTTTTGCCATGAAAATTCGGATTGCACGTTCGAATTTTCATGGCAAATCGTTGAGCTGTCTATACTGTCTTGCTTCAATAGTCTAAAGATAGTTTGATACCTCGATCAAGTTTCCATCCGGGTCGCGAAAATAGACGGAATTGATTGGCCCCATTGCGCCGGTTCTCTTAATCGGGCCCTCTTCAATCTCGATGTCGCATGACGCAAGATGCTGCATCACCTCGGCAATCGGCACTTCGGTGATCAGGCAGATGTCCTGGCACCCCGGAACGGGCGCCTTGGCCTTGGGCTCAAATTCCTTGCCATACTGATGCAGGTTGATCTTCTGCACCCCAAAACAAAGTGCCTTACGCCCCTCACCAAAAGTCTCAACCTTCATCCCCAAAACCCGCTCATAAAATCTACAGGTTGTCGATACGTCCGCTACGGTAAAAACTATGTGGTCAATCCGTTCAATCATGTGACACCTCCGAATGAATGTATTGACGGCATCATCAGATATGGTAGATGTATTGTCAATATTGATAGCATAATCAATATAACTGGAGTTGCGTATGCCTCGATACTATTCTGCCCAAGAGGCCAGCGAGCGCTTGGGAGTCTCACGAAACACCCTCTATTCCTACGTCAGCAGGGGATTGATCCGCTCCGAGCCGACCGGTCCTTCGGCGAAGACCAGCCAGTATCACTCCCTTGACGTTGATCGAATGGCCACCCGCAGCAAGATTTTCAAAGCACCGACAAAAGCGCTGCAAAGTTCCACCGATTGGGGGGCTCCCATTCTGGAATCTGCAATTACCCTGATCGGTGATGAAACCTTCTATTATCGTGGCAATTGCGTACCTGCAATGGCAGATGGACAGACTTTTGAAAAGGTGATGGCAATACTCTGGGAAGTTACGGAAAATGAACCGGTAACGGTCAATACGGTGCTGCGCGACCAAGTTGAGAAATTACTCAAAAACCGGAAGGTATCCGGTCCGATCGATCTCTTTCAGGGCGTCCTGGCTATGCTGAATCATGAGGATCTCAGCGCCTACAAATTTACCCGGGAAGCCTCGATGAGTTCCGGCAGGATGATGCTTGAAAGTTTTGTGCGGATTTTGACCGGAGTATGGCCAAGCGCGAGGATTGCCGAACATCTGGCCGTAGCGTGGAAGGTTGACCCCATGCTTGTGCCAATCTTTGACAGTGCATTAATTCTGGTAGCAGACCACGAACTGAATATTTCATCCTTTACCGCCCGCTGTGTAGCATCTGCCGGTTGTTCGCCCTATGCATCGGTGGCTGCCGCTACACATGCATTTTTTGGCCGTCGGCATGGTGGGAACACGGAACGGATTCGCGGGCTACTGAATGAAGCAGCTGGACAGGGGAGCCTGTATAAGGTTATTGAATCGCGAGTCAAACGTGGTGACCCAGTTCCCGGTTTCGGCCACAAGCTTTATGACGCTGATCCAAGGGCACGCTTTCTGTTGCCAAGACTGCCTGACCGCAACGGCTACATTAGCCAGGCACATGAAGCCGCAGACAAACTTCTAGGGCATTCGTATCCGACCGTGGATTTTGCACTGGTTGTTATGGAAAAAGAATTGGCTTTACCCGAAAAATCAAGTGCCTATCTCTTCTACCTGGGGAGGTTGGCTGGCCTGGTAGCACATATCATAGAGCAGTATGCCCAGAATCGGCCAATCCGGCCAAGGGCAAAGTACGTCGGGATAATGCCGGGCTAGCATAGCAATGTCACGGCGCATTTTCATGTACTGAGAAGACCTGTGGTCCAACATTCGGGTGCTGTTGTTTCCGCTTCGCTGCACAGCAGACCCTCAAGCCGTTGGATGAAATAAAATTTGACTTAAAATATCCATCAGCGTACGATTTAACGTACGAAATGGAGGTAATTAAAATGACAACCCTGTCAGTAACAGAAGCAAGGAAATCCCTTTATAACCTGCTTGATGATGTCGCATTATCACATGACCCGATTCAGATTGTTGGTAAACGGCACTCGGCAGTTCTTATTTCAGAAGACGATTGGCGTGCTATTCAGGAAACATTGTATCTCACATCAATTCCTGGAATGAGAGAATCCATCACTAAAGGCATCAAAACCCCAGTAACCGAGTGCAGTGAGGAGCTTGCATGGTAAGTTGGCAGCTTGTATTTACCAAGCAGGCGCAAAAAGATGCAAAAAAGATCACGCATTCAGGCCTAAAGCCTCAAGCCGAACGACTACTGGAAATAATCAAAGCAAATCCCTTCCAAAATCCTCCTCCATACGAAAAACTTGTTGGCGATTTGTCAGGAGCATATTCCCGTAGGATCAATATTCAGCACCGTCTGGTTTATCAGGTCATTGACGATATCAAGACAGTTAAAGTGATCCGCATGTGGACTCATTACGAATGACATCCAGCCACTCGGCGTCAGATGGGTTCCGCTCACGCCCCGCCGGTGCGCCCCCACGACGTTACCCCAACAACCCTCTGATCACCTGCGCTGCCAGCCTCGGTGATTCAGCCGCCATAATGGCTGACACAACCGCCACACCATCGGCACCGGCTGCAATAACCTGACCGGCATTGGCCTGGTTGATGCCGCCGATCCCCACCAACGGAATCCGCACCTGTTCTCTAATCTGGCGGATACCTTCCAGCCCCAAAGCCGGGGCAGTATCGGTCTTGGTGGGGGTGCTGAAGACCGGGCTGATGCCGAT
>CAZYMK010000026.1:2934-19977 GCA_964648885.1 uncultured Geobacter sp.
CGGTCCGTTACCAGATGCAGTAACAGCCTGCTACTCGCTGATTCGCGCATCGCGTTCAAGCTTCTCTGGCGTCAGGTTATACAGGGCATCCAGAAAGCGGATCATAAAGGAACCAGGACCGTTGGCATCAACCGCTGCCCGCTCACCAGCCAGCCCATAGTAGGCCAAGGCTGTGGCAGCGGCAGTAACCGGATCAGGATCAACCCCGCTAAAGGCGCCGATTATGGCAGTGGCGCCGCAGCCGGTGCCGGTGATGCAACTCATCAGGGGGTGGCCGTTGTTGACCCTGATTACCCGGTTGCCATCGGTAATCAGATCCTGTGGTCCGGTAATGGCCACCGGCACCTTCAGCTCTTCAGCCAGCCGGATCGCCTGTTCTGTTGCCTGATCAACCGAATCAGCAGCATCCACCCCTTTGGTGTTGGCCTTGCCACCGGCCAGTGCCAGTATCTCGGAGGCATTGCCCCGCACCAGACTGACCCTGGTTTCTGCCAGTATCCGCTTGGCTGCATTGGTGCGCAGTGCTGTGGCACCGGCCCCCACCGGATCAAGGATAATCGGCACCCCCAGATTGGTAGCCTTTTTACCGGCCTTGACCATGGCATCCACCCAGTCATCGGTCAGGGTGCCGATGTTCAGCACCAGCGCCCTGGCAAAGCCCACCATCTCTTCCACCTCATTTTCAGCATGGGCCATGACCGGCGAGGCACCGGCTGCCAGCAGGATGTTGGCGGTAAAGTTCATGACCACAAAGTTGGTAATATTATGCACCAGTGGCCTGGTCTCACGGAGTTTGCCCAGATTGGCGGCTGCCTGTTGCTGGATGGTTGGCATGGTTCCCTCATTTGGGCAGTTGTACCGATTGAAAATCTGGTACACTGCTGTAGAAGATAATGGTTTAGCCAGTATCAGTAGACGATAGGAAGTTCAACAGAAAGTAGGGATGCCATGAAAATTTCACTGTGCTTTGTGCTGCTTGCACTGGCGGCTGTTTTTCTGAGTACACGCCCGGCACAGGCAGGAGCAGAATTGCCGCCGCTGCTGACGGTGCCGCAGGTAGATCTGCAGCGCTATCTGGGACAGTGGCACGAGATTGCCCGCTATCCCAACCGGTTTCAAAAGGACTGCCTGGAGAGCGGGGCACGTTACAGCCTGCGTGATGATGGCGAGATTGAGGTCTTGAACCAGTGTATTGATGCACAGAACGGTGAGCCGCGCCAGGCAAAGGGGAGGGCGTGGCCGGTTGATAACACCAATGCCCGTCTCAAGGTTTCATTCTTCTGGCCGTTCTGTGGGGATTACTGGATCATGGAGCTGGGCACAGCGTACGAATATGCCGTAATCGGCACCCCCAACCGCAAATACTTCTGGATTTTGAGCCGGACCCGCAGCATGGACGACGCTCTCTATGAGGCCATTTTGCAGCGGGCCAAAGAGCAGGGCTTTGATCCGAGCCTGGTGGTCAGACAGAAGCCTGCGAGTGGTGGGCCTCCATCCTGATCCCGGCTGCCTGCAGCTCTTGCTGGATCATTCTGGCCAGTTCCGACAGTCGTACCGCCAGTTCCGGTGAAAGCTCAATCCCTGCCTCATAACTCTTGGGCACGATCCCGAACAGGGTGACCTGTTCAGGGCAGCGGCCCCTGATCTCGGACAGCAGCAGCATTTCCTGAATCCCCAGCTGATGGGGCGACATCTTGATCGGAATGGTGCGGCCGATAAAGGCCTCTTTTTCATAGCGGTAGAGCGTCCCCGGTTCGCCGGGGGTGGTAACCACATCCACCAGGTAGACTCGATCGGCCTCCTCCAGCTTGTGGGAGGCCATGAAGCCCAGGGTACCTCCGTCGTACAGCTCCACATTGTCATCAAAGCTGAAGTTGTCCGCCAGATACTTGATCAGATGGACCCCGAACCCTTCGTCGGACAGCAGCAGATTACCTGCACCAAAAATCAGAACTTTCATACGTACCTGCTTTCATGTATGGCCGCAAAAAACAACCCCCCTCTGTCCCCCCTTGTCAGGACGGAAGTTTAGGTTTCCTCTGTTATGCTCCTCCCCTGACAAGGGGAGGCCGGGAGGGGTTGGCTTACATCACTTTCACCTTCGTGATCTCGTTGCCTTCCGGATCAATGGTATGCACTGCGCAGGCAATGCAGGGATCAAAGGAGTGTACGGTACGCAGCACCTCCAGCGGCTGGTCCGGCAGGGCCACCGGGTTGCCCACCAGTGAGGCCTCGTAGGGGCCAGGATTACCCTGCTCATCACGGGGTGAGGCGTTCCAGGTGGAGGGAACCACGGCCTGATAGTTTTTGATCTTCTTGTCCTTGATCACCATCCAATGGGACAACACACCCCGTGGCGCCTCATGAAAGCCGACCCCGCGATGTTCACCGGAGGGGATTTCGGTCGGGTTGGCGTAAGCCTTATCCCCCTTGCCCACGTTGTCCACCAGCTTGTCCAGATACTCAAGCGACAGGTCGGATAGCAGGTGGGCACGGATACCCCGGGCTGCCAGCCTGCCCATGGTGGAGTGCAGGTCTGCCACACCCACCCCGGCGGCCTTGCAGGTGCTGTCCACCAGGGACCGCACCCGCTGGTTGCCGGCGGCATAGCCGGCCAGCAGCTGGGCCACCGGCCCCACCTGGATCGGCTTGCCATCGATGCGTGGTGCCTTGCACCAGGAGTACTTGCCGTTTTCCTTAAAGTCAGTGTAGTCCGGCTTGGTCTCGCCATCCCAGGGGTGCAGCACTGATTTTCCCTCGTACCAGGCGCAGGCCACCGACTCCTTGATGCTGCCGATCAGCTGCTGATCCTGATGGGTGCTGATCACCCGGGCCTTGCCCAGATCGGCCCCCATGATCAGGCCCCCCGGCAGGGCAAAACTGTTGTTTTTGGTGTCTTCCGGGAACTCGGGTACTGCCAGGTAGTTGACTATCCCCTTGCCGTGCCTGAACCACTCTTTGTAGGCCTTGCCGATCACCAGCAGATCAGGATAGTAGACCTTTTTGACAAACTCGCGAGTCTCTTCCATCAGGGCACGCAGGTAGGCGATCCGCTCCATATTGATGGCGGCCATGTTCTCCATATTCAGGGCCGTGGCCACGCCACCCACACAGAGGTTCTGGATATGCGGGTTCTTGCCCCCCAGGATAGCCACCGCCTGGGCTGCCTTCTGCTGATAATCCAGCGCCTTCAGGTAGTGGGCCGTGGCAATCAGGTTGATCTCCGGCGGCAGGATCATGGCCGGATGCCCCCAGTAGCCTGAGGCAAAGATGCCCAGCTTGCCGGAATCCACAAAGCTCTTCAGCCGTTTCTGTACCGCGCTGAACTCTGTCACGCTGTTGCCGGGCCAGTCAGACACTGACTGGGCAATGGAGGCAGCCTTTTTGGGATCAGCCTTGAGGGCCGAGACGATATCCACCCAGTCCAGGGCCGAGAGGTGATAGAAGTGGACGATATGGTCCTGTACCGAGTGCTGGGCCATGATGATATTACGGATATACTGGGCGTTGAGCGGCACCTCAGCCTTGAGGGCATGCTCAACCGAGCGGATGGAGGAGATGGCATGCACGGTGGTGCAGACCCCGCAGAAACGTTGGGCATAGATCCAGGCATCCTCGGGCGGCCGATCCTTGAGAATGGTCTCAATGCCGCGCCACATCTGGGCCGATGACCAGGCCTTGCTGACCTGTCCGCCGGTTACTTCAACATCGATCCGCAGGTGTCCTTCAATGCGGGTGATCGGGTCTATGGTGATTCGTGCCATGTATAAGCTCCTTAATTGATTGAAGTTATCTGATTCGTTCCTGAAATGGCTTTAGTCCCCTCTCCATGAGGGAGAGGGCTAGGGTGAAGGGGAGCTGCTTGCTAGTGTTTGCACCGCTGCCCCCTCATCCGGCCTTCGGCCACCTTCTCCCTCAGGGAGAAGGAACGAGCAGAGAACGATAATTAATCATGACGTTACGCCTTTGCCGCTGCCGGTTCTTCATGGCCATGCAGTCGCGGCAGTACCGGGAACAGCTTGACCAGCACCTTGTAGGCCAGGATCTCGAACGCCACAATGCCCACCGTAATCATCAGCTCAGCCAGTGAGGGGAAGTAGCGCCAGCCCTGGCCGGGATTAAAGCCGATCAGGTAGACGTTGAAGCGGTACAGTGCGCCCCCCAGCACGATCAGTACGGCGGTCACAAACAACCAGCGCATTGATTGACGGTTCCTGCGGAACAGCAGGATAATCGAGCCGCTGGCCACCAGCCCGAACTCCAGCAGAAAGAAACCGGAGTAGAAATCGAGGCTGAGCGCATTGCCCAGCTGTCCCCGCCAGATCAGGTCGCCCACCATGACCGAAAGCCAGATCGTGGTCAGATAAGGGGTGATCGAGGCCAGACCGGTCAGCTGTTCGCTCTCAAAGGGCCGCTTGAAGGCGTAGGAGGAGATGATCGACTCCAGAATGGCAATGGAGTAGCCGATGAACAGGCAGTTGATCAGGAACAGGAGCGGCAGAAAGCCGGTATGCCAGAGCGGATGCAGCTTGGTGGAGGCGATCAGCATCAGCGACCCCAGCGATGACTGGTGCATGGTGGGCAGGGTGATGCCCAGCACAATGATAAAGATCAGCACCTTGTCCAGTTTTGGCTGTACCCAGAGTGCCCATTGGCGCAGTTTTTCAAGCTTTGCCAGTATGATCTCGGTATCCAGGCCGAAGCGGCCATGGTGCTTGTCCAGAAAGGCACGGGCCGAGTTCCAGTTGGTCTGCTGCAGGCGGTTCAGTACTGCCGGCAGGAATTCAATCGCCAGTACGGTGGTGTAGGCCATTACGCAGAGCGCCACCTCAAACATGGCCGAGTTGATCTGCCACTGTGACGGGATGAAAAAGTTGTAGGCGTTCCAGGGCCGCCCCACATCCACCATTACCGACAGACCGGCCAGGCCGTAGCCGAACAGCGAGGTCAGCACTGCCGAGCGGATCAGGGGGTGGTAGTGCATCTTGTTGCGGATATAGACCAGGATCGCCACGGCATACCCGCCGCAGGCAATGGCGGTGCCGGTGGCCACATCATAGGTGATCCAGATACCCCAGGGGTAGCCGTCGTTCATGTTGGAGACCGCGCCGATCCCCCAGATGAACCGCACCGCTATCAGGGCAAAACCGATCAGGGTTAGGGTCAGCAGCACCCAGAACGAAGGGGTCAGGATCTTGGCCTGGTGGACCTGAAATTCATCATGGCTCATGCGGTTGATCCCCCTTGTTTTGGTGGTCTGGTCCCTGTTTTTTCATATTCCTGATCGCAATGAAGCAAAGGGTGCCGTACAGCGCCACCGGTGCGATGAACCCTTTGTAGATGGTGTGCTGGATCTTTTCAGAGAACTCTGCCGGCGCATCCTTCTGCAGCTCAGGTAACCCCAGCTTCTTGATCGGCAGGGCAGCCAGGTAGAGGTGGTTGGTGCCGCCCAGCTCATGTTCGCCGTAGATATGGTTGACATACTGCTTGGGATGCTCGGTCAGCCGCTTCTTTGCCTCAGTCAGCAGCTCTTTGCGCTTGCCGAACAGGATGGCGCTGGTTGGGCAGGCATCAGCACAGGCAGAGGTGCCGTTTGATTTCAGAAAGGTGTTTTTGCACAGATCGCATTTCACAATCTGGGGGAGCGCCTTGTCCCACTGGAATTTGGGGATGTTGTAGGCACAGGCCACCTGGCAGTAACGGCAGCCGATGCAGGCGTTCTTTTTGTAATCCACAATACCGGTGATCTTGTCCTTCACCATGGCGGCCACCGGGCAGACCGAGACGCAGGACGGTTTCTGGCAGTGCATGCAGGAGTACTTCACATACGACCACTCTTTGGGTGATTCCTTGAACAGCTTGATAATGGTACGGGTAGAACCTGACAGATCCTCCGGCGCATCCCAGAGCTTGTCAGGGTCAAACTGTGCCTGCTCATAGGCCAGTGCATTGTAGTCGCCGTTGACCCGCTTGCAGGCAGCCATGCAGGCCTTGCAGCCCACGCATTTGGTGGCATCGTACAGCATACCCAGCTCTTCTCCGTTGGGACCGGCTGTGCTGCTGTCGGCCGCAACCAGGGCAGGCAGTGCTGCCAGTCCGGCCCCGGCCAGCCCGGCCAGTTTGAGAAAATCGCGCCTACTCTTTCCGCCCATGGTTCTCCTCCTCCGTCTGCTCTGCCGATTGTTCGCCATCCGGCAGCTTGCGGGCCATCATGGCCCCGGCCCCCAGGGCGGCCCCTGCTGCCAGCCCCAACAGTCCTGTGGTGAGCGGACTGGCACCGGTACCCTTCTCCCGCAGGTCAACCGGTGCATAGCTGTCAAACGGTGTCGGTTCATGGATCTGGACCTTGTCGGCAATGGTCATGTTGAACATGATGTCCGGTTCGGTGCAGCCGATGCAGGGGTGCCCCACCGAGACCGGCCAGACACCGACATCGTTGAAGCGTTGTACCGAACAGTTGGCGTAGGTGGCAGGTCCTTTACAGCCCAGTTTGTAAAGGCAGTACCCCTCGGCATGGGTGGCGTGGCCGTAGGCCTTGGCAAAACGCCCGGCATCAAAGTGTGGTCTGCGCTCGCAATGCTCGTGAATCCGGCGACCATAGGCAAATTTGGGTCGGCCCATCTGATCCAGTTCCGGCAGTTTTTTGAAGGTCAGGTAGTACAGTATGGTGGAGAGCAGATTGTAGGGGGAAGGGGGACAGCCGGGAATATTGATGATCGGCTTGTCCTTGATGATATCTCTGACCCCCACCGCACCGGTGGGATTGGGGGCTGCAGCCTGGATGCCGCCAAAGCTGGCACAGGTGCCGATCGAGATAATGGCTGCAGCGCCAGCGGCAGCGCTCCGCAGCGATTCCAGGGCTGTTTTGCCCCCCACCTTGCAGTAGATGCCGTGCTCTTTGGTGGGGATCGCCCCCTCTACAATCAGGATATATTTGCCGTGATTGGCCTTCATGGAGTCATGCAGCGACTTCTCGGCCTGGTGACCGGAACCGGCCATCAGGGTCTCGTGATAATCCAGCGAGATCATGTCCAGCAGCAAGGTGGCCGGGGTAGGATGGTTTGCCCGCAAGAGTGTTTCAGAACAACCGGTACATTCCTGAAAATGCAGCCAGATCACCGGCGGCCTGTCCGGTGCCTGTGCCGCTGCCGCCACCTTTGATGCCAGGCTGAACGGCAGCCCCATCACCGCTGTTGCGACCACACAGGTCTTGATGAAATCTCTGCGGCTGACGCTGCCACCGAAAAACTGCCCTGTCATGCTCATGATACCTCCCCGTATACATAATGGTACGGGCAGCAACTGAGCAGAAGGCGTGCCAATCTAAAGATGCTCGTAATATCAATATAGTGTAAACGCTACAGCAGTATGGTGTATACAGATAGGACAAAGTGATTGTATACTTTTGGCTGAAGTTGTTACTTTTTGTCTGATCTGGAGTCTGTATGCATCGTATTCTGATCTGCGACGATGAAGACGGTATCCTGCGCTACCTCTCAAAACTCCTGAAGGGGCATGGCTACGCAGTCGAGACCTGCAGTAGCGGCGCTGCCCTGCAGGCGCGGCTGGGCAGGCTGCCGGACGAGCCGTTTGACCTGCTGCTGCAGGATGTCCGGCTGCCGGATTACAGCGGCATTGACCTGTTGAAGCTGGCACGCAGAAAAGTGCCGGAACTGCCGGTGGTGATGATGACCGCCCACGGCTCAGTGGATGATGCCGTACATGCCATGCGTCTGGGGGCCTACGACTATGTGCTGAAACCGTTTCCCAAGGAGAAGATCCTGGGGGTGCTGGCCAAGGCGCTGGAAAACCGCCGCCTGGCTGATGAAAACCGCCGCCTGCGTGAAGAGTTGCAGCGCGGGGGCGGCGATACCTCGATCATCTTCTGTTCAGCCCGTTTTCGTCAGGTCTACGATCTGACCCTGCAGGTGGCCTCCAGCGATGCCAACATCCTGATTCTGGGTGAATCAGGCACCGGCAAGGAGCTGATTGCCCACACCCTGCACAGTAACAGCCCTCGCAAGGCCCGCCCCTTCGTCTCGATCAACTGTGCCGCGCTGACGGATAACCTGCTGGAAAGTCAGCTGTTCGGCCATCTGCGTGGTGCCTTTACCGGGGCGGTGATGAACCAGAAAGGGCTTTTGGAAGAGGCTGACGGCGGCACCCTGTTTCTGGATGAGATCGGTGATGTCAGTGCTGCCGTACAGGCGAAACTGCTGCGGGTGATCCAGGAAAAAGAGTTTATTCCGATCGGCTCCACCAAGCCCAGAACCGTGGATCTGCGTTTTGTTGCCGCCACCAACCGCGATCTGCAGCAGGATGCAGCAGCCGGACGGTTCAGGGAAGACCTCTACTACCGCCTGAACGTGATCTCGCTGACCCTGCCGCCGCTCAGAGAGCGGCCTGAGGATATCGAGCCGCTGGCCCTGCATTTTGTCAAGCGCTACGCTGCCCGGATGAACAAGGAGCTTCACGGCATCGCTCCCGAGGCCCTGCGCTGTTTGTCCAGGTACCATTGGCCCGGCAACGTGCGGGAGCTGGAAAATGTGATCGAGCGGGCCGTGATCCTGGCCAACGGTCCTTTGTTGACTGAAAATCTGCTGCCGGTCAGCAGTCGGCCAGAGCATGCACGGAGTGCGGAACCACTGCCGATGATCTCGCTGGATGAGCTTGAGCGCCGCCATATCCTTGCCGTCTATCGCCAGACCGGTTTTCACAAGAGCAAGACTGCCGAAGTCCTGGGGGTCTCCCGTAAGACGCTGGATCGTAAACTGGCTGAGTACTCGTCGGAATAAGTGCTGATTATGCCTGCTCCTGATCCTGAAATACGCCGTCGGCTTTTACTGACCACGCTGCTGCCGCTTCTGGCTGCGCTCGTGGTCTGCTGGGTGCTGGGCAACCGTCTGATTACCGCCAGAATTGCCGGGCAGGCCCAGGAAGAGGTGCGCAGCGACCTGGGGACAGCCAGGGAGATACTGCAAGGCGAGTTGTATCGCTTGTCCGAAGGGGTGCAGCTGATCGGCCGCAGTCCTGAGTTGTCGAACAGCCTGCAGAGAAGCACGTTGGATGAGTTGCCGCGCCTGCTCTCCTTGCTGTCCGGCAGTCGCAGCTTCAGTTTTTTGACCGTTGTGGATCGCTATGGTCAGGTGCGCTATCGGGCTGCACACCCGGAGCGGTCAGGTGACACCCTGCGTCATCTCAGGCCGGTTGCAGAGGCCCTGGCCGGAAGAAACAGCCAGAGTATGCTGGTGCTTTCGCCGTTACAGGCAGCCCAGGAGAATCCTCTGTTGCCGGAACAGATGCTGGTACCGCTGGTGCCGTCTCAGCATGCAGAACCTACCAGCAGGTCAGCTGAACAAAGGGGACTTTTTCTGATTGCCGCTGCGCCGATCAGGGCCGCAGACGGTGAGCTGCACGGTGCGCTGGTGGCAGGACTGCTGCTGAATAACAATGAACAGCTGGCCGATCGAATCACCCGGGTGATAGCGCCACTCCAGCAAGGCCGTGCGCCCCATGAAAACGCGACGATTTTTCTGGGTGATGTCAGGGTTGCCACTTCTGTGGTGGACGAACATAACCAACGGGCTACCGGCACGCGGCTGTCTGCAGAGGTGGCCAAGAAGCTGCTGCAGCAGGGAGAACGCTGGGTAGCACCGGCGTTTGTGCTGCATGAACGCTACTTTGCCGCATATGAGCCGTTACGCGATCCCGAAGGTGATGTTATCGGTGCATTGTATGTGGGGTTGCCGGAGCGGCCCTACACTGAGCTGCGCCGCAACCTGAATCTGACGTTTGCGCTCTTGCTGCTGGGGTTGACGCTGCTGGCCGTTACCCTGACCACCCGCTTGCAAGCCAGGCTTGCTACCCGTGAACATGAGATCAACAGGCTTAACCGCACGCTTGAACAAAAGGTGCATGAGCGTACTGCCGAGCTTGAAGAAAAGAACCGGCGGCTGCGGGAAACCGAGAAAGAGCTGGCCCGTACCGAGCGGCTGGCTGAGCTGGGGATGTTGTCGGCCGGGGTGGCCCATGAGATCAATAATCCGCTTGCCATTATCAGGGGGAATGCCGAGCTGTTGCAGATGACACTGCCGGAGACAGCGGACAGCCAGGAGGAGGTGTCTGAAATCCTGCAGCAGACCGGCCGCATCAACCGGATCACCTCCAGCCTGCTGTCCCTTACGAAACAGGACCAGCGCCAGCTTGCCCCGGTGCTGCTGGATGGCCTGCTGGATGAGGTGCTTGACCGGATCGGTCATCAGGTGTCTCTGGAGCCGTATCAGATTGTGCGTGCCTACCGGCAGAACGGTCTAATGGTTCTGGCTGATGGTGAGCAGTTGCAGCAGGTATTCACCAATCTGGTGCTGAACGGATTGCAGGCCATGGCGGACGGCGGCGTACTGACCGTGCAGGCGGAACATGATACAGCCGGGCTCTGTTCCGTTACCGTGGCTGATACCGGGCCGGGCATATCAGCAGAGCAGCAGGAGCGGCTCTTTACCCCGTTCTTTACCACCAAACCCCAGGGGACCGGTCTGGGGTTGGCAATATCATGGGGAATTGTGCGGAATCATGGCGGTACCATCAGTGTGGACAGTGCGCCCGGTGTTGGTGCACGGTTCAGGGTGACCCTGCCGTTGGTTGGGTAGCCCGTCTTTATGGTTGCATGAATATGACAAGGCCTCTGCAAACAGGTTTGCAGAGGCCTTGTCAATGGATCAGCGTTGCAGAGGGAATATCAGTTTTTAGCGATTGTCACCGTCAAGCCTGCAGCGGCCTTTGTTTGCAGAGCTGTTATGCCGACCGCAGGGAAGTGGGCCGGAGCAACTGCAAGACCAGCCGGGATGCCGTCACGGATCTGAACCGGCAGGGTGACCGAGGCACCGGATGCGGTGACGGTCAGTTGGTCACCATCCTGCACACCCAGCCTGTTTGCGTCTGCCGAGCCAATTCTGAGTGCCGCTTCAGGTGCAACCACCAGGTTGTTGGCAGACCAACTGGTGTATGAGCCGTTGTGGCGCAGGAACGGTGCGATCAGCAGGGTCATGGAGCCGGGTGCATGGGCCTGGGGTGCGGCGTACGCCAGTACCGGGCGATCCAGCGGCTTCTTTGCTACGGGCGCTATCTCCTGCTGCAGGGCAGCAAGGCTTGGTCCGGCACCGTTGGTCAAGCGGGCATAGAGGTCGCCCAGGATGATGTAGTCAGGCCGGGCCTCACCCGGCGGTGTGGCTGCAGCGGTAAAGCGCTGGGTACGGTTGTCAACCGTGGTAAAGGAACCGGCCTTTTCAGGCGCTGCAGCAGCAGGCAGTACAATGTTGGCCAGTTGGGCCGTTGACGTGGAGAAAAGATCCAGCACCACCAGACATTCCAGCTTCTGCAGGGCAGCAGCCACTTTGGTACGGTTGGGCAGTTGCAGCAGGTCGCTGCCCATAACGAACAGACAGCGGATGTCACCTTTGTCAATGCCGTCTATGATGCCGAACAGGTCTTTGCCATTGGCGCCGGGTACTGCACCGTTATCCAGCATTCCCTGGGTGTTGTTCTTCTCGTCAATCGGGTACAGATCAGCATTAGTCAGAATCGCCAGATTCAGTGCGCCGGTAACAGCGGCTGCTGCATCAACGCTGCGGATGAATTCATAGCCGTACACCACCGCTACCTTGCCCTGGATAAAGGAGACGGCATTGTTGTAGGCAGCCTCATCAAGACCGGTGGCAGCCTGGATCTGATCAAAACTGATTGCAGACACGGCCTGGCTGAAGCAGTCCAGCCCTTCAGCAGCCACGGTCTTGCCCTGGTTAAGGGCGGCCTTGGTCAGGCCCAGGGCCACGAAACCTTCTGAACCGGTCTTGTAGCGCAGGGCGCTGTTGCTGAATTTATCCAGAGAGGTGGGGCGTGCCGAGGCGATCACCAGTCGTGCATCACGCTTGGTGGCTGCCTTGATGACCCGGTAGCCGAAACCGGCTGACTCTGCCTTGAGATCAGAGCCCAGCACAATGATGCAGCCGGCCTGCTCCAGGGCATCCATCGGTTTGGTGGCGCCGCTCATGCCGATCATCTGTGCCTGCAGGTCCTGGGCCTGGGCATAGCCGAGACGGGCCTCGGAATCCAGGTTGGGGGAACCGATGGTCTCCTTGATCAGCTTGGCAAACAGGTAGTTCTCTTCGTTGGTGGCTCGGGGGGAGGCAATGCCTGCCACACTGGCAGCGCCATACTTGCTCACGATCTCCTTGGTGGCGGACACGGTTGCTGAAAGTGCCGCATCCCACGAAGCCGGTTTCTGCTGGCCGTCAACCCCCTTGATCAGCGGTTGGGTCAGACGCTCGGCAGCAGTAAAGGCACTGTAACCAAAACGGCCATTGATGCAGAGGTTGCCGTTGTTGTAGGTGCTGTCGTCACTGGTGACCCGGGCAACCTTGCCGTTCTGCAGGTGGTATTCAATCTGGCAACCGGAGGAGCAGAAGCCGCAGATGCCCTCTTTGACTTCAAAGGCCCAGGGGCGTCCGGCAAACTTGAATGGCTTGCTGATCAAAGTGCCGGTGGGGCAGGCTGCAATACAGTTGCCGCAGAAATCGCAATCCAGCGGCTTGCCGGAGATGGTCTCCACCAGGGCACGGTCACCGCAGGACTGGGTTTCTATGGCTGCAACGCCGGTGATCTCACGGCAGACCTTGACGCACTTTTCACAGAGGATGCAGCGGTTGGGATCGCTTTCCAGCAGCGACCAGTCATAACGGATCGGCAGCCGCTCCAGATCAGCGCTGTACTCCTGCTTGGCAACCTGCAGGCCGTAGCAGGTGTCCTGCAGATCGCACTCACCGGCTGCATCGCAGACCGGACAGTCCAGCGGGTGGTTGACCAGCATCAGTTCCATGGTCTTTTTGCGGATCGTCTCAAGCTCCGGCGACTGCGTGGTCACCTTGATCCCTTCCTTAACCGGGGTGTTGCAGGCGGTCATGGGACGGGCAACTCCTTCCACATGCACGGCGCAGACCCGGCAGGCGCCGGTGGTGGAGATCTTCTCCAGCCAGCAGAGGGTCGGGATCGTGATCCCCAGCTTCTGGGCAGCCTCAAGGATGGTGGTGCCGGTCGGAACCTGCACATCCTGGCCGTCAATGGTCAGGGTGATGGTCTTGTTTGTATCGCAGCATTCAGTGTGTGCCATTGCTTGTATCCTATGCTGTTAAATTTGTTTACAGAAAGGGCGGAAAAGGACCGTTTCGCTACAGGGCAACCATGGCCATGCGGTAGCAGCGCAGACAACGGTCTGCCTCGGCCTGGGCTGTAGAGTCTGCAAAGCCCAGTTCCACTTCCTGATAGTTGCCCTTTGCAGCCCGCTCCCTGCCATGGATCTCGTTCTGGTTGGCGCGGTCGGCTGAATCAAGCCAGGCTACCGGCTCATTTTTGTCATACACGCCCAGGTAGGTCAGCAGGTCTTCAAAGACCTCCTGTTCGGTCAGATAGGCTTTTCCTTCTTCCAGGTAGCGCTGAATCACACTGGCAGCGCGGTGGGCATTGCCGATGCAGGCTACCACGGTCAGGGGGCCGATCTCGGCATCGCCACCGGCAAACACACCGTCACAGTCGGTGATCAGGGTGCGGGAAAGCGGATTGCCCATGCTGTCGTTCAAGGCCTTGCCGGCCGCATCCTTCAACGGCAGATACTTGGTGACCACGGTGTTCCACTTGGTAATGTCGATCCCCATATCCGGGGGGATAAAGCCCAGGTCCGGGTCCTGGCCAATGGCCGGGATGACCGTGTCGCACTCAACCACAAACTCACTGCCCGGTACCGGCTCAGGACGACGACGACCGGATGCATCAGGCTCACCCATGGCCATCCGTACACATTCAACACCGGTTACCTGCTCATTGGCATCAACGATAATCTTGGTGGGAAGCACCTGAAACTCGAACTTGACCCCTTCCTCATCAGCGCCATCAACTTCCCATACGTCAGCCGGCATCTCCTTGCGGGAGCGACGATACAGCAGGATGGATTCCTCGGCCCCCTCACGCAGGGCAACCCGGACGCAGTCAATGGCGGTGTTGCCGCCGCCCACCACGCAGACCTTCTTGCCCATACCGGTGGGGCGCCCCATGTAGGCTTCACGCAGGAAGTCGATGCCGCCGGTCAGGAACCCTTTGTAGCCTTTATCCTCTCCCTCAACCCCCATCGGCTTGGAACGGTGGGCACCGGGGGCCAGGAACACGGCGTTGTGTTTGGCCTTCAAGTCAGGCAGGGAGATGTCCTGGCCAACCCGACAGTTGTAGATTATCTCGACACCCATGGACTGGATGATATCGATATCACGCTGCAGGATATGACGGGGCATCCGGTAGGCCGGAATGCCGACCGCCACCATGCCACCGCCGAACCCTTCCGGCAGTGCCTCATAGATGGTGCTGCGATACCCCTGCAGGGCAAGATAGTAGGCGGCTGCCAGACCGGCCGGGCCGGCGCCGACAATACCAACGGTCTTGTCTTTCATCTTGGCGGTATTGGCAGGATGCTGCTGCTTGTGCAGCCACTCGTAGTCAGAGGCAGTCCGCTTCAGCACCATGATATTGATGGCACTATCCACATTTTTGCGACGGCAGGCGGTCTCGCAGGGGTGGGGACAGACCCTGCCGCAAACAGCCGGCATCGGCATGTTCTCGCGGATGGTGGCCAATGCCTCGGCATATTGGTAGTTCTTGAGCTCTTCAACATACTTGGGGATATCGATATGGGCCGGGCACTTGTCTATGCAGGGGGCGGTGATCTTGTGCAGGTACTTCTCGTTCTTTGGTGTGCGACTGCCGTCACAAAGCGCTTCAAAGTCGGCGCGGTAGTGGGTTACCGCATCCAGCACCGGTTTGGTAGAGCTGGGGCAGAGCGTGCATTTACAGTTCTGCAGCAGGGCGTTCAGGTCAGCCACCTGATCCAGGTCACCGGCCTTGGCTTCTCCTTTGGTCACCTTTTGCAACAGGTCGGCCAGCACCTTGGTGCCCTTTTTGCCGGGGGTACATTTGCCGCAGCAGAACTGGGTCTGAACCCGCTGCATATATTCGGCAGCCATAACCGGGATATCCACATCCTTGTCAAAGACAATCAAGCCGTCCCATCCCATAAAGGCCCGCAATGGTTGCTGGCCGTCAAAGGCCACCGGCAGACGGTAGCTGGCAGCCGCAGGCTCGCCGCTTATGTTTCTGTTGTCAACAACAGAACCTCCCCATGTTGAAAAAACCACCTGTGCCACAGCCACCTCCGGGAGACAACAAAACTTTAATCATTTCTATTGGTTAAGTAGTTATTTTAACTAATGAAAGCAATCCCAAAATTGTATACAGTATGCCTGCTTACCATAACCGTTCTGTTGAAATCAAGGGAAAAAAATCATACATTCCGGCTACTGTCCCAGCACTTTCGCCTGTTTTTGTGGTAGGGTGCTGGCTCATTTATAAACGGAGGAGCTACAGTCATGACCGTATATCAAACCGCATATAACGCATTATTCAGCATCAATATGGGCTATCGCAGCGCTGAACGGATCCTGGTTTTCAGTGATCTGATTCGTAGCGATGAATCCATTACCGAGAGCGACCGTGATCGCCGTACCCGTCTGCACCAGACTGCCAGAGAGCTGGCTGCATTTGCCGACCAGCAGTACGGCAACGCTACTTTCTGTAATTTTCCTGCCACCGCAGCATCAGGGGTTGAGCCGCCCCGTGCGCTCTGGCTGGCTGTGTTTGGCGAGAGTATCGTCACGCAGCTGGAGGCAGCCGGTCTGATGGATCCGCTGCTGGATAAGCGTATTGATGCTGCCGGGCTGGAGCATGCCCGGCAGATCGTGCTGAACAACAAGCAGTCTGTGGCCGACATTATTATTGCCCTGTCCAATAACTCCACCAGTCACACTAATTTCCGCAAGCTGGCCTGCCATGCCGAGGCCCGTTTTGCTTCGCTGCCCCACTTTGATCCCGAGATGTTCGGTACCTCCATGACCGTGGACTGGCATGCCCTGGCAGCGCGAACCGCGAAGCTGGTCGAAGCGGTTAATCGGGCCGAGTGGGTCTATGTAGAGTGCCCCAACGGCACGGTCATGCATATCTGCAAACAGGGGCGAACTGCCGAAGGGGATGACGGCCTGCTGACCGCCAAAGGTGCTTTTGGTAATCTGCCGGCCGGTGAGGCGTATCTTGCCCCGCTGGAAGGAGAAAGCCACGGCACCATGGTGATCGAGTGGGGGCCGACCGCCAGGCTGGCCAGCCCATTGACTCTGACCGTTGCTGACGGCAAGGTGGTGCGGATTGATGGTGATGACCCGTTGCGAAAGCGCCTGGAGGCCCGGTTTGCTGAAAACCCCAACTGCCGCAACCTGGCCGAGCTGGGGATCGGCACCAACGACAAGGCCAGCCGCCCGGACAACGTGCTGGAGGCCGAGAAGATCCTGGGCACCATCCACCTGGCCCTGGGGGACAACACCGGCTTCGGCGGCACGGTGGCGGCACCATTCCATGAGGATTACGTATTCTACCAGCCCACCGTGACTCTGGTGCTGCCGGACGGCAGCCAGGAGATCATTATTGATAACGGTCAGCTCCAAGTATGACCATCTGGATCGATGCCGATGCCTGTCCGCGGGTGATCAAGGAGATTGTCTTCCGCGCCTCAGAACGCCTTAATCTGCCGGTTATGCTGGTGGCCAACCAGCCGCTTGCCAAGCATCACTCACGGCTGGTCAGTTCGATAGTGGTCAGCGAAGGGCCGGATGTCGCTGATGACTACATTGCCGAACATGCTACCCCGCAGGATCTGGTGATCACCGCTGATATTCCGCTGGCAGCCCGGATTGTAGCCAAAGGGGCCGTGGGGATTGATCCGCGTGGTGAGCTGTACACGGAAGAGAATGTGAGTGATCGGCTTTCTGTGCGTGACCTGATGCAATCCTTACGGAGCGAAGGCTTGGTGCAGGGCGGCCCGGCCCAGTTCGGCATGACCGACCGCCAGCGCTTTGCCTCAGCCCTGGATCGGGTGCTGACCCGAATGGTGCGGGAGGC
>CAZYMK010000027.1:0-1220 GCA_964648885.1 uncultured Geobacter sp.
CGTTAAAACAACACTACATATACATGCCGCCATTAACAGACAATACATGGCCGGTAATGTAACCCGATGTCTCTGAGGCCAGAAACACCACGGCATTGGCAATGTCATCAGCCGAACCGAGCCGCTCCAGCGGAATTTGTGCTGCAAGCTCTTCACGCACCTTTTCCGGCAACGCATCGGTCATGGCTGTGGCAATAAAGCCGGGGGCAACCGCGTTGACCGTTACGTTACGCTTGGCCATTTCACGGGCGTTTGATTTGGTCAGGCCGATCAGGCCGGCCTTGCTGGCGCAGTAGTTGGCCTGCCCCGCATTGCCCATCTGCCCCACCACTGAGGCGATATTGATGATACGACCGTAACGTTGTTTGCTCATCACCTTGAAGGCGCTGCGCGTGCAGAGGAAGGCACCTTTCAGGTTAACGCTCAGTACCGCATCCCAGTCTTCTTCCTTCATTCGCATCAGCAGACCATCCCGGGTAATGCCGGCATTGTTGACCAGAATATCAACCCGACCAAAGGCCGCCACTGCTGCATCAATCATCTTGTCCACATCAGCGGCAGCGGTTACGTTGCCCACCACAGCCAGCGCCTGTGCACCGGATGCCTGCAACTCGGCAACCACCGCATCGGTCGCTGCCTGATCCATATCCATGGCCACAATAATGGCACCCTGTGCGGCCAGTGCCACGGCAATGCTCTTGCCAATCCCCCGCGAAGCGCCGGTAATTACCGCTACTTTTCCTTTGGGCATCGTCCCTCTCCTCTCCTGTATCCGATCAGGCTTGTTTGTCTGCGAAAGTTGCCTTCAACTCGGCCTCGGCCACCACCTTGCCGTCAACCAGAGCCTTGGCTGTAAAGAACCAGATCCCCCGCTTGCAACCGGTGGCCACAATCTCAAAGCGCAGCTGATCCCCCGGCATCACCGGCTTGCGAAAGCGGGCATTATCAATACCGGTGAAATAGGTCACCTTGTCACGTACACTTTCATCTGACTGATAGGCCAGAATACCAGCCACCTGGGCCATGGCCTCGATGATCAGCACCCCCGGCATCACCGGATGGCCGGGAAAATGACCGGGAAAAAACGGCTCGTTGATGGTGACGTTCTTCATCCCCACAATCCGTTTACCAACCTCAAGTTCAAGGATCCGGTCAACCATCAGAAACGGATGCCGATGCGGCAGAATCTTCATAATCTGGTTGATATCAAGCATGTTTTC
>CAZYMK010000027.1:1320-19951 GCA_964648885.1 uncultured Geobacter sp.
GACAGGGCACCGCTGCAGACCAGCGCCGAATACTCGCCCAGTGAATGGCCGGCAACGCTGTCAGGTTGCAGGCCGGTTTCCTGTTGCACCACCTGCAGGGCGGCAATACTGGTGGTCAGAATTGCGGGCTGGGTGTTGTAGGTCAGCTTGAGGTCGTCTTCAGGACCGTTGAAACAGAGGGCGGAGAGCTTGAAACCCAGTGCGTCATCAGCCTCTTCAAACACCTGTCGTGCCACCGAGAAGTTGTCCGCAAGATCCTTGCCCATGCCGGCATACTGGGAACCCTGCCCCGGGAACAAAAACGACGTCTTACTCATAAAAACAACCCCTTATAGTAAAATAGCGGCATTACCACCGCAACAATGCAGAGCCGTAGGTAAACCCGCCCCCAAAGGCATCCAAAAGGATCAGATCCCCCTGCTTGATCCTGCCGGAGCGGTTGGCCTCGTCCAATGCAATCGGAATGGAGGCGGCAGAGGTGTTGCCGTATTTATGCAGATTAACGAATATACGCTCTTCAGGAATACCGACCCGTTTGCCGGTGGCCTCGATGATCCTGCGATTGGCCTGATGCGGAATCAGGAGCGTAACCTGATCAGGCGTACAGCCGTTTGCCTCCAGAGCCGCTGCTGCTGCATCACCCATGGCTCGCACGGCATGCTTGAACACCTCGTTACCTTCCATCCGCAGGTAGTAGAGCTGATCTTCCAGGGTCTTGGGATCTGTGGCCGGATGGCGGGTGCCGACACCGGGTTGATAGAGCAGCTGCCAGTGCGTGCCATTGCTGTAGATGTGGGTAGACAATAATCCTGGCTCCTCTTTCGTTGCCTCCAGCAGAGCCGCACCGGCACCGTCGCCAAACAGGATGCAGGTATTGCGGTCAGTGAAGTCAACAATGCGAGTAAGGATTTCGGCACCGATTACCAGCACCTTACGGGCAAGGCCGGTCCTGATATAGGCATCTGCAATAGAAAGGCCGTAGATAAAGCCGGAACAGGCTGCGGTCAGGTCAAAGGCTGCCGCTTTTTTTGCACCCAGCTCGTGTTGGACAATACAGGCGGTGGCAGGAAAGGGAAAATCCGGTGTGACCGTAGCCACCAGGATCAGGTCAAGCTCTTCTGCAGGACAGGCTGCCATTGACAGGGCCGCCCTGGCTGCCTTGACGGCAAAGGTAGAGGTATACTCATCAGGGGCTGCTATCCGACGTTCCTTGATACCGGTCCTGGAGGTAATCCATTCGTCGTTGGTATCAACCATCTGCTCAAGGTCGTGGTTGGTGAGTATCGTGTCGGGAACGGCAGAACCTGTTCCGGCGATTCGAGTGCGCAGCATGTAACCCCCTGGCCGTTACCGGAAACCGCGCCGGCTGACTCTCATGAACTAAGGGAAGATGAAGCTACTGCAGGGGTGATGGAACCCCGGCACCACCATTGCGTGGAAGCAGTGCCGAGTAATTTTCAGAAAGTTTTTCCGCAATACGCTGGGTCACCCCGCTGGTGGCATAATCATGGGCAAAACGGATGGCGTTCATAAGAGCCTTGGCATTGGAGCCACCATGGCAGATCATACCGACACCGTTGATGCCGATCAAAGGGGCGCCACCGTATTCGGAATAATCAACGGTCTTTTTGAAGCGGTTGAAGGCACCCCGCATAAAGAGATACCCCATCTTGGCCACCATATCCCCCATGATCTCTCGCTTGAGCATGGTCCCGGTGGCTTCTGCCAACCCTTCTGACAGCTTCAGCACCACATTGCCCACAAAACCGTCGCACACCACCACCTCAACCGTGCCCTTGAAGATATCCCGACCTTCAACATACCCGGCATAATTGAGCGAGGTCTGACGTAAAAT
The DNA here is from genome assembly GCA_964648885.1 of uncultured Geobacter sp. Classification (GTDB taxonomy): domain Bacteria; phylum Desulfobacterota; class Desulfuromonadia; order Geobacterales; family Pseudopelobacteraceae; genus Trichlorobacter. The sequence goes on from CAZYMK010000027.1 coordinate 3,176, forward strand.
GGCGTTGGTTTCGCGGGTAAGGTCATTACCTTTTGAATCTTCTTCACCGTTGGACAAGAGGCCGATACGCGGGTTGGAAATGCCCATGGCATGTTTGGCATAGACCTGCCCCATAATCGCAAACTGCACCAGATGGGATGCCTTGCAGTCCACGTTGCCCCCCACATCCAGTACCAGGGTTTTGCCTTGCAGGGTGGGAAAGATCTGGGCGATGGCAGGGCGCTCAATACCGGCAATCCGCTTGAGCACAAACATGCCGGCAGCCATGGTGGCGCCGGAGTTACCGGCACTGACCGCAGCACAGGCCTGACCATCCTTTACCAATTCAAAGGCCAGCCGTACTGATGAGTTACGCTTCTTGCGTACGGCGTCTGAGGCGGAATCATGCATCCCCACCACCTCGCTGGCATGGTGGATGGTGATATCAAGAGCGGTAGCGCCATGGCGCTCCAGCTCCTGACGCAGTCGTTCCTCATCCCCTACCAGAACGATCGGGATGGCAAACTGACGTGCAGCAGCAACCGCACCCTCCACCTCAACGGCAGGGGCATGGTCACCACCCATGGCATCAACAGCAACACGCATCAGTCAGTTCCGGTTTGAATTACGCCTGCTTCTCGGCGCCGACTACGTCCTTGCCCTTATAGGTACCACAGGAAGGACAGACGCGGTGAGGCATCTTGGGAGACTTGCATTGGGGGCAGACCGACAGACTGGGGGCCGTCAGAAAATCATGGGCGCGACGCATATTCTTGCGTGATTTGGATGTCTTTTTCTTGGGTACTGCCATGGTGGATACTCCTTTACGGGGCGGCCGAAGCCGCTGGTTTATGAACGGACCTTGAAGTCCTTGAGTACAGCGAATTTTGACGGTTTCTGCTCTACCGTGCAGGAGCAGCAGCAGCTGTTCAAGTCAGCACCGCAGACAGGGCACAGCCCCTTACAGGAATCGGAACAGAGCGGCTTGACCGGAATCTCCAGGGCAACCTGTTCGGCAATTTCAGGCATCAGGTCAATCTCATCACCGCTGAAGCTGGTGGAGATCAGGTCTTGCTCGGCAAGCTCCACCTCATCATCATCTTCCTGGTCAGCAACCCCTTCACGGAAAAAGATGGTGAAACATGAGGCAACAGGCTTGCTGAAACTGCACAGACAGCGTGAGCAGATCAGTTGCACCGGAACAGTAAGAGATCCCTCAACCCGGTAATGATCCATCTCGCGGCACGCCTTAACCGCTACCTGCACTGGGCCGGTAAAACTGCACTCACCGGCTGACTCCATCTCATGCAGAATCGGAAACGAACCGGCTGGCTCGACAAAGGAATATTCCCGAACAGACTCTTTGATATGTTCGGTTCTGACCTTCATCACCACTGTCACCGCCTGCCCGAGGGTTAAGAAATGAGGTAATATAGTGAAACCTGTCGTTTTGTCAAGCAGAAAGCTCTATCCTTACTGGGGTATGAAGTCGCTCTTCAGCCGAATCTGTTTCAAAGCAGCGACAATCAGCCTGGCTGCCTGTTCAAGATCCCCCAACGACAGCACCTCAACCGGGGTATGCATATAACGCAACGGCAATTTAACCAGTGCCGTAGCCACCCCACCCCGGGAAATCTGCATCACATTGGCATCAGTGCCGGTGGCCCTGGGATTGGCAGTCAGCTGCACCGCGATCTTCTCTTTCTGGGCAGTACTGTACAACAACTCAAACAGAGCATGATTGATATTGGCACCACGGGTCAGGATCGGTCCTTTTCCCAGGGCCACCTCACCATTATGCTTACGCTCGACATCCGGCTGATCAGTCGCAAAATCGACCTCTACACAGATGCCGATATCCGGGTTGACCGTGTAGCTGCTGGTGGTACCGCCCCGCAGACCGATCTCTTCCTGCACCGAGGAGACCCCGTACAGGTCAACTGCCGGTTTTTTCTTCTCCTGCGCCACCAGACGCAACACCTCTGCCACCACAAAGGAACCGGCCTTGTCGTCAAAGCCACGGGAGGCAACCCGATCCCCCTGCAGCCGGGTGAAGCTGCTGCTGAAGGTGATACAGTCCCCTACCCGCACCAGTTTCTGGGCCTCTTTTTTGTCTTTGGCACCGATATCAATATACTGGGCCTCCAGCTTGACCACTGTCTCACGGTCCTTGGCATCCATCAGGTGGATCGGACGCTTGCCAACCACGCCAGTCAGGGGGCCATCAGCCGTGTGGATATGTACCACCTTGCCCGGAGTCAGATGGGCATCAACCCCGCCAATGGCAGCAAAATAGAGAAACCCTTTATCATCAATATATTTAACCTGCAGCCCGATCTCATCGGAATGCCCCACCAGCATCACCTTGGGCCGATCCTTACCCTGTCCCGGGATAAAACCGTAGACATTACCCATGACATCACTGCTGACCTGGCAAAATGGTGCGATATACTCCCTGAATACCCGTTGTGCCGGTTGCTCGTACCCTGATGGACTGGGGGCATCCAAAAGACGTTCCAGAAAGGCCACTGACTCTTTACGCATGTTGAAACTCCTCGTAGATATGATTAGTTATTACTGAACAACGTATCTTGTGCTGGAAGTATTCCAGACAAAGCTGGTACCGTTCAAGTTGCTGGTCCGGCAGTACCTGCCTGACTGACAAACCGGCCCGGTCCCAGGCACTTAGGTTGGCACGCCTCTGACCCACCACCTCGGACAGCTGCTGCGGATGACAATGAAGCGTAATCGCAGTTCCTGCAGGCAGCTCCCTGGTCATTTGGCAGACCAGATCGCGGAAAAGCTGTGACCTGACCAGCTGCCCCAGGGCCGGATGCCAGCAACCGGCCAGTAAAACACCTGGTGTTGTCAGTCCATCATCAGCCTGCAGGCCGATCCTGATAACCGGTATCCCGGCCTTGTTGGCTGCATCCAGCATCCGGGCTGCCATTGCAACCCCTTGCAGCAGGTTTAGCGGCTGGTACTGGCCAGCCAGATACAGAGCAGCCAGCCCGGTACCCTGCAGCACGACTGCCGGATAGATACGCACAAACTGGGCCCCGGCAGCCATCACCCCGCGCAGGGACGTTACTGCCTTTTCCGGCGAATCTCCGGGCAGGCCGGGCAGCAGTTGGGCACCGGTACTGAAACCGGCCGCACGCACCCGCACAAGAGCCTGCAGACTCTGCTCTGCCGTGTGACCCCGCCCGGCCTGCTGCAGAACAGTATCATCCAGTGACTGCACCCCGATTTCAATGGTTTTCACCTGAAGACCCTGCAAAAAAACCAGCGTTTCAGCTTCAAGCCCGTCAGGACGTGTGGAGATCCTGATTCCCTGTACCAGCCCCTGTCTGATAAACGGCTGCACCGCATCCAGCAGCACCTCCTGCGTCTGTCGGGGCAACAGGGTAAAACTGCCGCCAAAAAAAGCCACCTCAGTCGGTCTGTCAGGTGAGCGCTTCAGCCAGTCAGCAACCTGTTCCCGGATTTGCGCCGTATCCGGCAATGGCTGCCAGGTACCTGAGATCGTCTGCTGGTTACAGAACAGACAGTGGTGGGGGCAACCGGCATGGGGGATGAAAAACGGGATAATCAGAGGCGGCATGGCCACATACTATACCTGCGGTGATATCTGCTGCAAGGCCGCCTCTGCAGCGGCCTGCTGGGCCGCTTTTTTAGTGCGGCCATAGCCACAACCCAGCAGCTGGCCGTCAACCGTGACGGTTACGGCAAAAAGGCGGTCATGATCCGGTCCTTCCTGATGAGTAACCGTATACAGCGGGGCCCCCTGTTTGCGTGCGGCCAACAGCTCCTGCAGTTTACTTTTGGCATCGGCAACCAGGGTCTGAAGCTGTTCCAACTCAGACAAAAGCGGCAGATAAAGTGGTGTCACGGCCTGTTGTACCGCTATCAATCCGGCATCACAAAAGATGGCCCCAACCAGTGCTTCAAAGACATCCGCCAGTATGGAGGGGTTAGTGCGTCCCCCCTCCTGTTCTGCCCCCTTGCCAAGCAGTATCAAATCAGCAAGACCGCAGGCGCTTGCCAGGTCAGCCAGACGGGTCTGGTCAACCAGTGTTGCCCGCATCCGCGACAGATCCCCCTCGGAAAGTCCTGGAAAACGCTGAAACAGCAGGTCTGCCAACAACAGGCCAAGCACGGCATCGCCCAGGAATTCAAGCCGCTGGTAATCCTGCAGACCGCCTCTGCGCACCTCGTTCAGGTAGGAACGGTGGGTCAGTGCCTGGTTGGCAAGGGCAGTGTTTTTGAACTGGTGCCCCAGTATTTTGCCTCGTGGTTGGTCCATAGAGGGCGTGAGTATACGGCAAGCCCCGGTCTGCTGCAAGCGGCTTTGAACCGGCACAGGCTCATGATTTGAATTGCCAAGCAGCAGTCGGATGCCTATAATGTTTCCCTTTTGGGAGAGTGCATGTTTATTACCTTTGAAGGTATAGAAGGGTGCGGCAAGAGCACCCAGATCAACCTGCTGGCAGCACAGCTGCAGCAACAGGGTCGTCAGGTCCTGCTGACCCGCGAGCCAGGCGGCTGCCCGATTGCCGACCAGATTCGCGGTCTGCTGCTGGATGCGGATAACCGTGCCATGGTACCGATGACCGAACTGATGCTGTATGCTGCAGCCCGGTCCCAGCATCTGGCCGAGGTTGTTCAACCGGCACTGGCGGCAGGAGCCCTGGTGCTGTGCGACCGGTTCAGCGACGCCACCCGCGCCTACCAGGCCTTTGGCCGGGGTATTGATCGTCAAATCATGGAATCCCTGAATGATCTTGCCTGCTACGGGCTTACCCCTGATCTGACCCTGTTGCTGGATTGCCCGGTTGAGGTCGGCCTCGCACGTGCCAGACAGCGGATCGCCGGCTGCATCGGCCCCAAGGAAGAACGGTTTGAGCTTGAGTCGTTGCAGTTTCACCAACGGGTGCGGGATGGCTACCTGCAGCTGGCAGCAGAAGAGCCGGACCGGTTTGCGGTTATCAACGCTGCTGCCCCTCAGGACCAGGTAGCAACAGCAATCCTGCAGACCGTGCAGTACAGGCTGGGGAACGCAACCTGATGCAACTGGACACTGTCAAGGGCCAGGAACGGATTGTTAATGCCCTGACCCGTTCTCTGGCAGCCGATCGGGTTGCCCATGCCTATCTGTTTGAAGGGCCTGAAGGCTGCGGACGCCGCACCACGGCCCTGGCACTGATCCAGGTTCTTTTCTGCACCCAGCCGGTGAACGGTGATGCCTGCGGCAACTGCACCTCCTGCCGTAAACTGGCAACAGGCAACCATCCTGACCTTCAGTTCCTGTCTCCTTTGCCTGACAAACGCGATATCAGCATCGAGCAGGTGCGGGAACTGCAGCAGGTGCTGTCACTGCGTCCCTACGAGGCCACCCGCAAGGCCTGCCTGATTGAACCGGCAGACCGGATGAATGAAAAATCAGCCAATGCCTTGCTGAAGACCCTGGAAGAACCGCCGGGGCATGCCATCATTATCCTGCTGACCACCCAGGCCGACCTGCTGCTTGCCACGATCCGCTCTCGTTGCCAGCATCTGCGCTTCGGACCGTTGCAGGATCAGGTTATTGAAGAGTTGATGCGGCAAAACGGGATTCAACCGGCCCTGGCTGCAGAGCTGGCACCACTGGCCGAAGGAAGCATGGAACGCGCTCTGACCCTTGAAGGCGAGGGAGATGAAGCCAAACGCCGGGAACTTCTGGCCTGCCTAGCCCAGGCTGACACTCGACAGATCAGCACCATTTTTGATACTGCCGAGTCTTTAAGCAGCGGCAGAGAAGAGACACTGGCACTCTGCACCCTGCTGGTTTCACTGGTTCGAGATCTGCTGCTCCTGTGCACCGTTGGTCAAGCAGGGATTGCCAACCGTTTTCTTACGGCTGAACTGACTGCCGAGGCAGGCCGTTTCAGCCCTGACAGCATTATGACAGCGCTGGAGCTGGTGCTGACCACACGCAGGGCAATCCAGGGCAATGCCAATCCCAAGCTGGCCCTGGAACATCTGCTGCTGGGGTATGATCGTCTCAGAAAGGGAGTATGAAAGTGATTCGCGTTGTTTCCATACAGTTTCACCCGGCCGGCAAGTTGTACGACTTCAATGCCGGCGATCTTGAACTGCAACCGGGCGATCGTGTCGTGGTTGAGACCGAACGTGGGTTGGGCCTTGGCAAAGTCGTTTCGACGATAACAGAAAAGGACGAGGCCCTCTTCACCCAGTCGCTGGCAAAAGTACAGCGCCTGTTGGGCCTGGAGGATGAAAAGACCCTGGCCCACCTGAAGCGTCGCGAAAAAGAAGCCTACGAGTTCTGCCAGCGCCGGATCAAGGAACGGGGCATGGATATGAAGCTGGTGCGGGTGGAAAACCTGTTTGACGGCAGCAAGGCGATCTTTTACTTCACCGCCGACGGCAGGGTGGACTTTCGCGAGCTGGTCAAGGATCTGGCCCACACCTTCCACACCAGGATCGAGATGCGGCAGATCGGCGTGCGGGACGAAGCCAAGATGGTGGGCGGGCTGGGGATCTGCGGTCGAGAGCTCTGCTGTTCCTCGTTTCTGCGTGACTTTCAGCCGGTATCGGTCAAAATGGCCAAGGAACAGAACCTGGCCCTCAACCCTTCCAAGATATCAGGTCAATGCGGTCGCCTGCTTTGCTGCCTTGATTATGAATATGAGACCTACTGCGACCTGCGCAAAAAGTTTCCCAAATGCGGCAAACGGGCCCGCACCATGCTGTACAGCGGCACCGTGGAAAAGATGAACATCCTGACCGGCGAACTGCTCCTGAAACAGGAAGACGGCAAACAGGTCAGCGTCCATGTCAAGGAACTGGTTGACGAGAACAGCCCTGTTCAGCCTCCCCCTGAACCGCCCCGGCAACCGGAACAGTCCCAGCCCCCCCGACGGGAACGTGAACAACCGCCCTCCAAACGTCAGCGACCTGCTCAGCAACAGGCCAGGGAACCGCAAGAAAAGGTGGCAGTACCGCTGCAACTGCCGGTTGCACCAGCAACCGAAGTCCAGCAACAGAAAACCGAAGACAAACCCAAAAAGAAGAAACGAAACCGCCGCCACGGGCACCGCAAACCATCAGACCCGAATAACAACGACAAACCTGTGCAGGAGTAGCCAGCAATGAAACCGAGCTTCTACGTTACCACCCCGATCTACTATGTGAATGATGTACCCCATATCGGTCACTCCTACACCACGGTGGCTGCCGATGTTCTGGCACGTTACAAGCGCCTGAAAGGCTTTGAGGTCTTCTTTCTGACCGGCAGTGACGAGCATGGCCAGAAGGTGGAAAAGGCAGCCCAGACCAACAGTGAGACACCGCTGGAGCTGGCTGACCGTGTGGTCAAACGGTTCCAGTCCCTGTGGGAAAAGCTGGGGATCTCCAACAACGACTTCATCCGCACCACCCAGGAACGGCACAAGCAAGGTGTTTCAGCTATCTTCAGACAGCTGCTGGAGCAGGGTGATATCTACCTCGGAGAATACGAAGACTGGTACTGCACCCCCTGTGAGACCTTCTGGACCGAGACCCAAGCCATTGACGGCGCCTGTCCTGACTGCAACCGTCCCGTGGAAAAGCTGAAGGAAGAATCCTACTTCTTCAAAATGAGTGCCTACGGAGACCGTCTGCTGGCTCACATCGAGGCCAATCCCGAGTTTATCCAGCCCAAGAGCAAACGAAATGAAATCATCTCGTTTATCAAGGAAGGTCTGCGTGACCTGTCGGTTTCCCGCACCTCCTTTTCGTGGGGTATTCCGGTGCCGGGCAACGAACGTCATATCATCTATGTCTGGTTTGATGCCCTGACCAACTACATCACCGCCCTGGGTTACCCTGACCAACAGGGAAACTATCAACGATTCTGGCCGGTTGATGTGCATCTGATCGGCAAGGATATCCTGCGGTTCCATGCGGTCTACTGGCCCACCTTCCTGATGGCTGCCGGGCTAGCGCTGCCCAAGAAGGTCTTTGCCCATGGCTGGTGGACCGTCGAAGGCCAGAAAATGTCAAAATCACTGCAAAACGTGGTAGAGCCCAACATGCTGATCGATACCTATGGCGTGGATGCAGTCCGCTACTTCCTGATGCGCGAGGTGCCGTTCGGCCTGGATGGCGATTTTTCCCATGCCTCTCTGGTCAGCCGGATCAACTCGGACCTGGCCAACGATCTGGGTAACCTGCTCTCCCGCTCAACGGCCATGCTAGTCAAGTATTTCAATGGTGAATTACAGACACCCGGTGAGCTTTCCGTGCAGGATCTTGCCCTGAAAGAAAAGGCTGTTGCCCTGGTGGCTGCTGTAGACAACTGCATGGAAGAGCTGGCCTTCAGCAAGGCATTACAGGCCATCTGGGATGTTGTCTCTGCGGCCAACAAATACATTGATGATACCGCTCCCTGGGCCATGGCCAAGGATCCGGCTCAGCAACAGCAACTGGGCACGGTCATGTACTGCCTGCTGGAAGCGCAGCGACTGATCCACAGCCTGATCGCTCCCTTTATGCCTGAGACTTCGTGCAAGGCTCTGCACTGTCTGGGGTGGCAGCAAGAGGTGACCGAAGCGGACCTGGTCTGGGGAGGGCTGCAACCCGGCAGCTCCATTGCCAAGGCTTCCGCGCTCTTCCCCAGAATCGAAACCAAAGAGTAACTCACCAACAACAAAGGGGAGACCATCACGGCCTCCCCTTTGTTGTTGCAGTTGTCGCTTATCGGTAACAACACCTTAAGCGCAGGAAGAACCCCACTCAGGGGATATGACAAACCCTTCCCTGAAGCCTGAGTTCACAAAATCAATCACCTGACCATCCAGGAACGAGTTCAGGCTTTTCTCTGCCAGCAGTTCAATGCCGTTCAGGCTCAGACGGGTGTCATTCTCACTCGGCTCATCCAGAGCCAACCCCAGACGGGGACCGCCTCAACCAAAACCTTCAAACACTACCCGCAGCATCTTGCCCGGATTCTGGGCCAGAATCGGCTCTAAAGCTTCCTTTGCCGCATCTGAAATTTTCATAGCAACGCTCCTTAAGAGTATTCATATATAAATATATATCAAAATCAATTTTCAAAAGCGAGTGTTTTTTGTGCCTCATCAGATCAATAGCGCTGCTCCTGTTTAGGCACGTACCACTTGATCAGGTTATGGCCAATACCGGCCGGGGCCGGTTCAATCCCTCTGATGCGTGCTGAAACCACCGGCAGCGCATCAGGCACATACAAGAAGGTATAAGGCTGTTCGTCGGCCAGGATTTCCTGAATCCTGAAGTAGGCCTTTTTGCGCTGTTCAAGGTCAAAAGTGCTGCGCCCCTGCTCCAGCAGTCGGTCAACCTCCTGATTGTTATAGCCGATAAAATTCAACTCCCCCGGCTTGGTTTTGCTGGAATGCCAGATATCGTACATATCAGGGTCCTGTGAGGTCATCCAGGCCAGCAGCACCACCTCAAAATTACCCTTGTCAATAAACTCTTTCAGAAAGGCTGCCCACTCCACAATCCTGATCCGCACATCAATGCCCACCTGTTGCAGCCGCTGCTGAATGATCTGGGCCGTCATCAGGCGCTGCTGATTCCCCTGATTGGTCAGAATGGTAAAGCGCAGCGGCTTGCCCTCTTTGTACAGTATACCATCACTACCCGGCTGCCAGCCGGCATCGGCGAGCAGCTGCCGGGCGCGGGTCTGATCAAACGGGATATCCTGAACTCCCGGGTTATAAGCCCACCGGCCCGGAATCATCGGGCCGTGGGCACGCTGGCCCATACCGAACAGCACACCCTGAATCAATTCGTCCTTGTTGATGGCTGCTGTGATGGCCTGGCGAATCCGTTTATCTTTAAAAGTAGGATGACGCAGGTTATAGCCCAGATAGAGGTAGCCGTTGGAGGGGTAACGGTATTTTTGAAAGGCAGCCTTAAAACGGGGTGAGTCGGTCTGGCGGGCGTATTGTACGGGGGTCAGCCCCATCTGGTCGATCCCGCCGGCCTTCAGTTCCATGTACATGGTTGAGGTGTCAGGGATCAACCGGTACACATAGCGATCCAGGTAGGGGCGGCCTTCAAAGTAGGTCGGATTCGCCTCCAGCACGATCTTCTGGCCAGACACCCACTCCTTGAAACGGAACGGCCCGGTGCCAACCGGCCTGCGTGCCAGGGGACTTTTGGTGATATCCTGCCCTTCCAGCAGGTGAGCAGGCAGGATGGCAACTCCCCAGGATGCCAGGGCAGGCGCATAAGGCTTATCGTACCGCACCACCACAGTAAACGGGTTGGGAGCGGTAACCGAGGCCACCTGTTTGAAATCTTCGGAGTAGGCGGTCGGGGTCTGGGGATCAATAATGACCCGGTAGGTGTAGAGGACGTCCCGGGCGGTAAACGGTTTGCCATCATGCCAGGTAACGTTACGGCGCAGTTTGAAGGTAATGGTCAGGCCGTCAGGGGAGACTTGACACGACTCGGCCAGTTCACCAACTATCTTCAGGTCTTTATCGTACTTGACCAAGCCGTTGTAAATTTGTCCTGCCACACTGTGCGAGGCACTGTCTGAGGCCAGAATCGGGATCAGAGTTGATGCCTCACCAATGGTCCCCTCCACCAGTGTATCTCCATAGGCAGGTGTTGCCGACGCTCCGGTTAGGCGTTGTGGAGCAGGCACCTCAGTCCTGCTGCAGGCCATGCAGCAACAGACAATCAGGATGGCTGCAAAGATATACCGGACACGGCGCCGGCAAAACAGGCCGGTCATCGCTCTTCAATATCTCCCCGGATCAGTCGCCGGATCTTTTCATCAAGCTCTTTCTTTTTGGGATCAAGGGAACGGGCCTTCCTGTAAAACTTCAAGGCCTGCCTGGTCTCCTTGCGCGCGGCATAGGCATCACCCAGATGTTCCAGGATGGTGGGATCATCAGCCACCAGTTCGGCAGCCTTGGTCAGGTAGCGCACGGCATCATCATAACGTTTCATCTGGTAGTAGACCCACCCCAGACTGTCGATAAAAAAGCCGTCATCAGGCCGCAGTTCAAGGGCACGTTTGATATGGGTCAGCGCCTCATCCAGATTAATACCCATCTCGGCGTAGGTATAGCCAAGGAAGTTATGGGCCTGGGCATCCTCAGGATTCAGCTCCACCACCTTTTTCATCCGTTCAATCGACAGGGGGCGTTTACCCAGTTTGTCATACAGCACCCCCAGCCTGAACTGGAACTTCGCATCACCGGCAAACTGTGTCTGCTTCTGCAACAGTAACTGCAAGCCGTCATCAGTGCGCTTCAGCGAATCAAGCAGAGTTGCCAGTGACAGGTACAGATCAAGATTGTCGGGGTTTGCGGCAATTGCCTGCTCCAGCAAGGTTACTGCCTGATCTGCCTTGCCCTGCTCCTTGTAAATAAAGGCAATATGGCTGACCGCCTCGGGATAGGCCATTGAGCTGGCCGGCACCTTCAGAAATTCGGTTACAGCACGGTCCAGCTCTTCTTTTTCTTCATAGGCAATCCCCAGGTAGACACGCAGCTGGTGGGCATCCGGGTCGGTCTCCACCATCTCGCTAAACAGCTTGATGGCATCGTCGAACCGTTCCAGCTCCAGGTAGATAATGCCGGTCTTGCGCCTGCTTTCAGTGGTTGCCAGCCCCATGCCCTGCAGCCGCTCCAGATAGACCAGGGCATCGTCATAGCGCTGTCTTTGAATAAACAACTGGATCAGGTGCTGGATCAATGGAGAGCGGTTATCAGCCTGATCCAACACCCTGATGTAGGTGGCAATAGCCGTATCAACCTCACCAAGTGCCTCATGGGAAATGGCCATATCAATGGCAGCCTGCGTAAAATCAGGACGAATCACCAGGGCACGCTGATAGTACCCGATGGCCTCCCGGTACAGCTTCATCTGGCTGTAGACCTTGCCCAGATAGTAGTTGCCCACTGCTGATTCAGGCTTCTCCTTAACCAGTCCCTTCAGAATCTTGACTGATTCTTCATACTCAAACATCTGCATCAGCAAGGTCACCAGATGCAGGACCGCATCCTCCTTGCCCGGCTCCAGCCGTACCGCCTGACGCAGGTAATCTGCAGCTTCTCTGGACTTGCCGAGCGAAGAAAGAATAGTGCCGCCCAGCAGATACGGCGGACGAAAATCAGGCGCCACTGCAATGGCACGATCCAGCACTGCCAGAGCTTCCTGCACCTGACCCGTCTTCAGTACTATTTCAGCCTCAAGCAACAGCGGTTGGGGCGATGCAGGGTCAGCCTGCTGAGACTGACGGGTCAGGTACAGAGCCCGTTCGCTATCTCCCTCATTCCAGGCAAGACGGGCCTGGGCGTAGTAGCCCAACCCGCTGTACCCGTGCTGGTTCGACAGGTCGGCATGATCATCAACCGGCTTGACACCACTACAGGCCGCAAGAAGCAACAAACAAGAAAAAACCATTGTTATTCGAAACATAAAGCACCACCTGCTGCAGCAAACCTTCAGATACGTTAAGTTTTAGAACGCTATCACACAATCCGGGAAAGCGTCAAACGATTCTACCGAATATTTTCCTTGGCCCGCCCGGTTGCAGAGGCCCGGTTTAGGTGGTAGGATTGCTTGCCTGCACAGGGTTGTGATCAGGAGTCATGAAAGGAAGGCTGTCCATGCTGCGTCACCATGCCAAACAGTTACTGAGACGACTCAACCTGCAGGAATCCTGGGTGGTCTTCTTTGTTCTGGGCAATGTGATGCTCAACTTTCCGTTTCTGAAGATCTTCAACCAGCCCACAACCATTTTCGGTTTTCCCCTGATGTACCTCTATTTTACCATCGGCTGGGCCGTCTCCATCGGCGTTATCTACCTGTTTGTTACCTCCAGCGAAACAGCCTCCTTTGAACAGCAGCACGACGACCAGGAGCAACTGTGACGCTCAATATTTTCTACGTAGCTGCTGTCGGCATCGGCTACACCGGCTTTCTGTTTCTGGTTGCCTGGTATGCGCGCAGGCGGGCTGACCAGGGGCGCAGCCTGGTCAGCAACCCGTATGTCTACAGTCTTTCAATCGCTGTCTACTGCACCTCTTGGACGTTCTACGGCAGTGTCGGCAAGGCTGCCACATCAGGGATCGATTTTCTGATGATCTACCTGGGTCCCTCCCTGACCGCCTTTTCCTGGTTCTACATCCTGCGGCGGATTATTAGAATCAGTAAGGACAACAACGTTTCCTCCATTGCCGACTTCATCAGCCTGCGCTACGGCAACTCCCAGCTGCTCGGCTCACTGGTCACCCTGATTGCCGTACTGGGGGTTATGCCGTACATCGCCCTGCAGATCAAGGCCGTGGTCACCTCGTTTACCCTGATCAGCGGTGTTACCCACCGCACCATTTCGTTACCCGGATCAGACGCCGCTGTTTCAGTGCCAACCGGCCTGACCCTGGCACTGGTGCTTGCCATTTTCGGCGTCATTTTCGGTGCCCGCCGGCTACCCTCTGCCGAGCGCCATGAGGGGCTGATCGCCGCTGTGGCCTTTGAGTCGATCATCAAGCTGATCAGCCTGGTCGGTGTCGGCATCTTCGTCACCTGGTTTATGTTTGACGGATTCGGCGACATTCTGCACCAGTTTCAAACACGCTTCCCCGAGCTGTTTGAGCGTTTGTTTACTCTGCATCAGGAACGGGATACCGGCTTTATCCCCTCTTCAACCATGCTACTGCTTTCCATGGGGGCGGTCATCCTGCTGCCGCGCCAGTTCCATGTGCTGGTTGTTGAAAACGCCGATCTGAAACATATCGGCAAGGCAATGTGGCTCTTTCCGGCCTACCTGTTTCTGATCAACCTGTTCATCATGCCGATTGCGCTGGCCGGCATCCTGTATTACGGCGGCAATACCGGGGCCGACTATTATGTGATCAGCCTCCCCCTGGCAGCGGGCAACAGCTCCATAGCGCTGCTGGCCTTTCTGGGAGGTCTTTCAGCAGCTGCAGGCATGGTGATGATCGAATCGGTAGCTATTTCAACCATGCTGCTCAACAACCTGTTCATGCCGATCATTGTCAGGATCACTCCCAAGCAGTGGTTCCCCCTGTTGCTGATCAACCTGAAACGGCTGTCCATTTTCATGGTAGTGTTTCTGGGTTATTTCTACTACCGGACCGCCGGCGACACCTTCATGCTGGTCAATATGGGGCTGATCTCGTTCCTGGCGGTCATACAATTCATGCCGGCATTGCTGGGGGGGCTGTATTGGCAACGCGGCAACAAGGCCGGCGCCATTACCGGTATGCTGCTGGGGTTTCTGGTCTGGTTTTACACCCTGCTGCTCCCCTCCTTTTTTGCCACTGATCTTGACGGCACATTCATCCAGCAGGGCCTTTTCGGACAGGCTCTGCTCAAACCGACCGCCCTGTTCGGCCTGACCGGCATGGACATGTGGAGCCACTCCCTGTTCTGGAGCATGCTGTTCAATATCGGCGCCTATCTGGTCTGTTCACTGATCCTGCCCCAGGGAGAGGTAGAGAAGGAGCAGGTACGCCGCTTTATCGGCAAGTTTGAGGTAGAGCAGCACAAGGAAAAAATTGAGGCAAAGCGGCTGTCAAAACCGGTTACCATACCTCAGTTTATTGCACTCATGGGTAAATTCATCGGTCCTGCTGAGGCTCAAAAAGCTATGGCCGGCTACCTGAAAGACCGTCATCTGGAAAATCAGACTCTGGTGCCTGAATTTGAACTGCCTGCCATGAAACGATTTGTCGAACGAACCCTGGCCGGTTCAGTCGGTGCCGCTGCTGCCGGGGCCATCATGGACAGCTACCTGTCGGATATGGGCAGCCGGATGGAGTCGGTGTACGACATCTTCAGCACGGTCAGGGCCTCGTTGGACCAGAGTCGCGAGGCGCTCTACGTCCGTCTCAAGGCCTCGGAAATCATTAATCGTACCCTTGATCTGCAGACCATCATGGATGAGCTGCTGCAACTGCTGCTGAAAGAGTTCAGGCTGGATGCGGCACTGATCCAGATCCGCTCCAGCAGTGACGAACCACTGACCGTGCAGAGCTACCAGGGGACTGACCGTCGACCGATCACTCCGGAACACTGGCATCAGGAAAACGATCCGTACATCAAAATGGCAATGATCGACCAGGAAACTCATTTTGTGAACGACATCAAAAACCTGGAAGATATCATTGCCATGCCCAAAACCGCTGCCGAGGGGTTTGTCTCCTTTGCGCACATCCCGATCTTCCGTGAAGGAGAAGAGAGCCTGGGGGTGCTTTCGGTCTACTCCAGGACCATTGTCGGCCTGTTTACCGAAGAGTTCATCGGCCTGCTCAGCAGCCTGACCGGCCAGCTGGCCCAAGCAGCCAGGATTGTCAGCGAGATGCAGGCCAAGGATCGTGAGCGCAAGGAAAAAGAGCTGGCCCAACTGACCAATGCACGGGTAAAGCGGGATATGGAGATTGCCGAACAGATTCAACTGTCACTGCTGCCGGACAAGCCGCCTGAGCTGTTCGGAATCGAACTGGCAGGACGTTGTTGGCCGGCTGCCCATGTGGGAGGCGATTACTACGACTTCTTCAAACGTGACGACCACACCATTGATCTGCTGATTGCCGATGTCTCAGGACACAGCGTCGGAGCGGCACTGATCATGGCAGAGGTCCGCACACTCTTGCGTGCCCATGCTGGCAACGCCGCCAGTCCCAGCGGTATTCTGAACACGCTCAACAGCATGCTGTACGAAGACCTGACCAGGGCCGAACTGTTCATCACCATGTTCTATGCCCGTTACAGCACCGCCACCGGTCGGCTGTCATACGCCAATGCCGGTCACAACAAGCCGTTGCTGCACCGTTTCGGCCAGCAGGGCTGCCAGGAACTGGACGCAGAGGGGATGATCCTGGGCATCAAGCCCGCCATGATCTTTGAGGAGCGCACCATCAATCTGAAAATGGGGGATACCTTGTTGTTCTACACCGACGGCATACCGGAAGCCAGCTCCCCCAACGGAGATTTTCTGGGTATCGAGGCAGTCTGCCTGCATCTGGGTGATCAAAGCTCATTGCCGGCTGATGCGCTGGCTGATTCCTTCCATGACCTGGTAAACCGTTACACCAGCAGCGCAACACCACAGGATGATATCTCGCTGGTTGTGTTGAAAATAGTAGCCTAGAAAGGAGTACGGCCATGAACATGAAGCTTGAAGAAAACGGTAAAGTAATGGTGGTGGTGGTTAAGGAGGAGCGTCTGGATGCCCACAATTCAGAAGTTCTGAAACAGGAACTGGGACGCCTTTTTAACGAGGGCAAGGCCTCTGTGGTGGTGGACCTGAAGGAGGTCCGCTTTATCGACAGTTCCGGCTTGGGAGCCCTAGTATCAGGCTTTAAAAACGCCTCGTCACGCCAGGCAGAGCTGAAGCTTTCAAGCCTGCAGAGCCAGGTCAAATCAATGTTCGAACTGACCAGGCTGCACCGTGTCTTTGATATCTATCAGACCGTTGATGAGGCAATAGACGCGTTCTGAAAGGACAAAACCGGAGTGCGCAATGAAAAAAAACCAGATTGAGCTGGAGATAAGGGTACCGAACCAGACACGTTATTTGAGCCTGATCGGCAGGATCAGTGAAGAGCTGATTGCTCAGGTGGAGGGGTACGTGGGTGACCGGGAGACATTGGCCAATCACCTGAATGTCGTACTGACCGAAGCCCTGGTGAACGCCATTCGGCATGCCAATGAGAACAATCCCGAAGAGGTGGTGCAGATCAGGATCACCATCAGTGACAACGAGATCCTGATGCAGGTCTTTGACCA
>CAZYMK010000028.1:0-19831 GCA_964648885.1 uncultured Geobacter sp.
ATGAACTATCCGGTCTGGTATGTTCCTGAGTTAGGCGGTGGGTTGCTGATTGCCCTAGTGGCGATCGTGCATGTGTTCATCTCTCACTTTGCCGTGGGGGGAGGACTCTATCTGGTCATGGCCGAACGTAAGGCCATCAGAGAAAAGAGTCAGGAAATCATGGCCTTTGTGAAGAAACATACCAAGTTCTTCATGCTGTTGACCATGGTCTTTGGCAGTATGACCGGTGTGGCGATCTGGTTTACAATCTCGCTGGTACACCCGGCAGCCACGTCACTGTTGATCCATACCTTTGTGTTTGGCTGGGCCATCGAGTGGGTCTTCTTTCTGGTGGAGATAGTTGCCCTGTTTGTCTATTTCTACACCTTTGGTAAAATGGATGATGCCAGACATCAGATTATTGGCTGGATCTACTTTGGCTCAGCCTGGATGAGCCTGTTTATGATCAACGGGATCATTGACTTCATGCTGACTCCCGGAGACTGGCTCAGCAACAAAGATTTCTGGTCTGCATTCTTTAATCCAACCTTCTGGCCGTCCCTTGCCTTTCGCAGCTTCATGGCCTTTATGCTGGCCGGTTGCTACGGTTTTCTTACAGCTACGTTTTTGAAAGATGAAGTTACCCGTCACCGCATGATCCGCTACTCCGGCAGTTGGGCGCTGATATCGTTGATTCTTTCGATCCCATCGGGCTGGTGGTACATTTCGGTGCTGCCTGAACCGGCCGGCAAACTGGTTAGCGGTGCATCACCCACCATTGCACGGGCGGCAACGATCGGTTCCTACTCTATGGCTGCTCTGGCAGGGCTGTTGATGGTCTTGATCCTGCTGAATCCCAAGGCCCGTACCCGTAGTCTGATTGTCCTGGTCATGATCACGGCCATGGGCTATATGGGAGCCTTTGAGTGGATTCGTGAGGCAGCCAGACGGCCTTACGTCATTAACGAAGTCATGTACTCCAATAGCATTCTTAAAAAAGATGTCGAGCGGATTAATCAGGAAGGATTTTTGAAGAACGCTAAATGGGTTCGGCATAAGGAGGTTACTGAAGCCAACCAGCTTGAGGCAGGTAAAGAGCTGTTCTTGCATCAGTGCTTTTCCTGTCATACCGTGGGTGGTTTCAACAATGATATTGTCAGCCGGACCAAAAATATGAGCTATGGCGCCATGCGTAAGTATCTGGCGACTATCCATGAAAAGCGCTATTTCATGCCCCCCTTTGTGGGAACCGATGACGAGTTGAAGGCGCTGGCCGCCTATCTGACTGCCGGACTGCATAACAAACCGCTGACCGATGAAGCCGGTGCAGCTGGTGATCGCGGCAGGACTTTGTATGAGGAAAACTGCGCGGTCTGCCATAGTGCTGACAGTATCAAGCCAATGATGAAAGACTGGGATCTGGCCAAGGTGCGCGCATCATTGGATAAACTGCCGGCCCTTAATCCGGCCATGCCCGACTATACTGCTCCGGCGGCAGACAAGGATGCCATGGCAGGCTATCTGTTTGGCTTGAACAATCCTGGTGCTGTAGCACCGGCAAAGGATCAGGGGGGGGCGCTGTATGAAGATAACTGTGCTGTCTGTCACAGCATGGAGCAGATCAAGCCAAAGATGCGCGGCTGGTCCCGCGAAAAGGTCAGGAGTTCACTCGACAAGCTTTCTGCCCTGAATGCCGCCATGCCGGATTACACCGGCACAGCGGCAGAAAAGGATGCCATGGCTGCTTACCTGGCCACACAGATTGGAGGTGCCCGATGAACCCGGTAGATTTGATTCCTGTTGCTGATACCCTGACTGCATCAAACGGCTGGTTCCAGTTCTTTCTGATGTTGACCTTTCCGCTGCATCTGTTTGCTATGAACGCCATGCTGGGGTGTGGTCTGGTGGCCTTTATCAGCCACCTGTATCCGGGGCGTGCCCACCATGAACTTTCCCATGAACTGGCCAAGGCACTGCCG
The DNA here is from genome assembly GCA_964648885.1 of uncultured Geobacter sp. GTDB lineage: Bacteria > Desulfobacterota > Desulfuromonadia > Geobacterales > Pseudopelobacteraceae > Trichlorobacter. The sequence goes on from CAZYMK010000028.1 coordinate 1,959, forward strand.
TTTCTGTTGGCCTTTACTGTCAACCTGGGGGTAGCGCCACTGTTATTTGTCAACGTAATCTATGGCCACCTGCTGTATTCAAGCACGGTGCTGATGGGGCTTTACTGGCTGGCCGTGATACCGCTTTTGATCATTGCCTACTACCTGGCCTATTTTTATGATTTCAGTTTCAAACAACTGGGTAACCTGGGCATGTTTGTGTTGCTGGCAGCACTGGTGCTGCTGCTGGCAGTCGGCTTCATTTTTTCCAACAACATGACCATGATGATCTCTCCGGCCAGCTGGAGCCGCTGGTTTACCAATCCCGGCGGCACCCTGCTGAATCTGGCTGACCCGACGTTGATGCCGCGCTACCTGCATATCATTACCGGTTCACTTGCTGTTGGAGGCCTGTTTACTGCGCTGTATGCAGCAACAGTGCTGAAGTCTGATCAAGAGGTCTCTGAAGCCGGTCAAAGGTTGGGTATGCTGCTTTTTTTCTGGTTGACCCTGCTGCAACTCGGACTGGGCAGCTGGTTTCTGCTTTCCCTGCCAAAGCAGACCATGATGCGGTTTATGGGGGGAGGGACCATTGCTACTGGCTTACTGACAATCGGCATCCTGCTCACTCTTGCAACCCTGATAACCGGTTACAAACGGCTGGTGATGCCCTCACTCTGGCTGACTCTGCCGTTGGTCTATGTCATGTCGTTCATGCGTGACGTGGTGCGTGGTAACTTTCTGGCCCCTTATTTTGATCCGACCACCGTACCGGTACAGATGCAGTGGTCACCGCTGATTTTGTTTCTGATCTCCCTGGTACTTGGTATTGCGGTGATTGTCTGGATGCTGATGCAACTGCCGGTAGCAAGAAAAGCTTAGACAACCTGGCGCGGATGGTGGATGGTGGATGGCAGCCATACTTGCACAGCTGGTGTGTGAGCATCAGTTCCAAAGGTTCCATCCGTAGAGCATCCCCATCCGCTTCAGCACCCGCAGTAGTCCCACCAGGCCGATGGCTGCGATAATTGCCCCCAGAAGCCGGAACATGATGGCTCTGAACGCAGCAGAAATCATACCGGTGGCTGAACCGAAGAGCATCAGGATCGGCACGGTGCCCAATCCCAGGGCCAACATCATCAAACCACCGCGCAGAGGGCTGCCGTTTGCGGCAGCAACTGCCAGAGGACCGTAAATAAGGCCGCAGGGAAGAAAGCCCAGCATGAGACCTACCGGAAGAAAGGCAAGGGAGGATTCTCCTGATAGTGCCTTGCGCAGCGGCTCTGCAAAGAATCGTCCGGAACTGCTTTCCAGTGAGTTCAGACCCCAGGAAAAACCAAAGGCCGAGGCAAGCCCTATGGTGATGACCATCAGGTTGGCGGCCAGTCCCAGCCAGACACCGACGGCCCGCATAGTGGGCAGGTCAAGGGATGCACCGATGAAACCGGCCACGACACCGAGAAAGGTGTAGGTGATGATTCTGCCGGTGTTGTAGAAGGCAAGGGACAGGGTTCTTGAACGGGCAGAACCGGGAGCGGTGGCCATGGAAAGTGCTGCCACAATGCCGCCGCACATGCCGATGCAGTGGAAACTTCCGGCTAGGCCTGCCATAAATGAGAGCCATATTTCGGTCATGTATTCTTTCCTTTCTGATCTTCGTCATCATCATCAAGCATGCGGTGTTTAGGCCGCTCCAGATCATCAAACTCGCCTTTTTTGACCCCCCAGACAAAAAACAGCCAGCAGCCGCAGCCCAGAAAAAGGGACAGTATCATCAAAAGAACAAGAGATTCATCCATGGCGATTCACGGTCAGTCGTAAAGAGTTGCCCACCACGCAGAGTGAGCTTAATGCCATTGCCGCAGCAGCGTAAATAGGGGTAAGCAGTCCAGCCATGGCAAGCGGTATGCCGATCAGGTTGTACATAAAGGCCCAGCCCAGGTTTTGTCTGATGACTGCCATGGTGCGCCTGGCAATAAGATAAGCGGTCAGCAGGCGATTCAGATCCGGTTTGACCAGGATCAGATCCGATGTTTCAATGGCAATGTCGGTACCGCCGACAAGAGCGCAGCCCACATCTGCGGCAGACAGGGCCGGGGCATCATTGATGCCGTCTCCCACCATCAGCGTCTGCTCTCCCTTGGCACGCAGTTCTTCGATAAAGAAGGTTTTGGCGTCCGGGGTCATATCCCCTACAGCCCGTTCTATGCCAAGTATGTTGGCAATAAATTGCACGGTTTCAGCACGGTCACCAGAGAGCAGCATACTGCGTATCCCTTGTTTTCTGAATGAAGCCAGAACCGTTCCGGATTCATCACGTAATAGATCTGTTAAAAAAAAGGTTCCGGCACACCTGCCGCCAATTGCCAAATATACTATGGTGCTGCCGGGTGCTGCCGAATCATGCACCGGCAGATCAGGTACCCCCTGCTCCTGCAGAAAACGGGCACTGCCCACCACAACCGGGATTCCGTCAACCGTTCCAAGTACACCGCCTCCTGCAACAGTGCGAAGTTCGGTTCCGAACTTCTGATCAGCTCCATTTTGTTCTGCATACAGGCAGATGGCCTTGCCAACAGGATGCAGAGAGCCGCTCTCAACAGCAGCAGCATAACCCGCCAGTTTTTGAAAATCCATACCAGCCTGGGGAATAACGGATTCCACCTTCGGGACGCCGCTGGTAATGGTGCCGGTCTTGTCAAACAGAGCTACGCTGGTCCTGCTTAACTGCTCAAGAATGTCGCCACCCTTGAAGATGACTCCTGCTGCTGCAGCTGCGCCGGTGCCGGCCACAATGGCAGTGGGTGTAGCCAGCCCCAGGGCACAGGGGCAGGCTATCAGTATCACGGCCAGGGCAGTCATCAAGGCTTCATCAAAACGAATGGACAGCAGGTAGTACTGCCAGACAAAGGTGGCAGTACCAAGCAGCAGGACTATGGGTACAAACAAGGCCGCAATACGGTCGGCAAGCCCCTGGATCGGTGCTCGGCGGCTCTGGGCTTCTTCGACCAGTCGTGCCACCCGTGCCACAAAACTGTCTGCTGCAGGATGATCGCAGACCATGTGCACCGTACCGGTCAGGTTGATGCTGCCGGCAATCAGGCTGTCTTCAGTCTGTTTCAATACAGGCAGCGGCTCACCGGTTGCCGGAGATTCATCCACATCCGTGCTGCCGGCAACGATCCTGCCATCAACGGGAAAACGTTCTCCGGCGCCGACCAGCAGGATGTCGCCAATCCTGATATCAACAATGGAAACCTGCTCCTGCTGGTTGCCTGCAATCCTTACCGCAGTGCCTGCGGTCAGGCTCAGCAACCGCTCGGTTCCGCTGCATGCCCTGCGTTTTGCATGGTTTTCCATCAGCCGTCCGGCAAGAATCAGGGTTACAATCATGGCGGCGGTTTCATAATAGACCTCGCCCCCGGTGAAGGTGGCGTAGATACTGTAGCAGAAAGACGAAAGGGCGCCGATTACGATCAGAAGATCCATGGTGGGCGCACTGTTCTTCAGGCCCCGCCAGGCTCCGGACAGAAAGGGCCAACCGCTGTAGAAGATAACCGGGGCTGTGACCAGCATGGAAAAGAACTGAAGGATATATTTGATATCATCATCAATCCCCTGGAAATAACCGGCGTACAGCCCAAAGGAGTAAGCCATAAGCTGCATGGTCAGAAAAAAAGCGGTGCCAAAGCGTATCAGCAGATCGCGCTGTTCACGCGAAGCGCTCTGTTCTGCCTCTGATCGGGAAAAAGGTCGCGGAGTGTAGCCAAGCTGGCTGATTTGACTGAAAAGTTGTGCCGGGGTGATGACAGAGGGATCAAAACTGACATGGGCGCGGTTTGTAGCATAATTGACGCGTACTCCGTGCACTCCGTGCAGTCTGCTGATGAACTTCTCATTCAGCCAGACACAGGAAGCACAGCGAATGCCGTCAATCAGGATATCAATGGTAGCCGTATCACCGGACTGCCGGACAAATGCAGCGAGAGCGGCATCGTCAAATGCTGCCTTGTATGCATCAGGGATCAGTCCTGGCTCCTGCCAGTCCCTGCGACTGTAGAAGGAAGCAAGTCCGGCTCCGGTAATCAGCAGATAGGCCCCCAGACAGCCTTTGCAACAAAAGCGCAGTGTCTCGCCATCCCGCTGTTCTTCGATGATCAGGCCAGTCGGAATCAGTGCTCCGCAATGGAAACATATATCTCGTGCTGCGCTCAACGGAACAATGCCACCTGGTCAGTAAACAGGGCATCGCCCTTGACAATGCTGATACTGCCGCGCAGTTCAGTGGATGTAAGCGCGTCTTTGCTGCGATAAACACCTGATGCAGTCTCTACAAGCTCCATCGGTGCAACACCGGGCAGTTCAAGACGGCCTGTGCCGCCGGTCACCGGAATACCGGAACGCTCTCTCACCGTTACCACCAGATGGTCTGCCTGCAGCGACACCTGTACGGTCCAATCCGGCCGGGCAGCCTGGGTCTTGAGCAGATCCTGACCGTAATTCTTGCCCTTTGCATAATAATCGGGATCAACCACCCGGCCCACTTTTTTGCCGGCAAAGATCATGGTAAGGATCTGCGCGCCTATAAAAAAAGCAACCAGGATGCCCAAAAAAAGCTTCCAATTGACAGCACCATGTTTTTTGTCCGGTTTCACCTGGTACGCTCCTGTTAGTCAAGAATGCTGAGTGGCTCTGCAGCTACCACACGCTTTCCCTGCATAAGTCGTAACTGGATTATAGCCTGTTTCGGCGGCAGCGAGGAGGCCTTTACCAGCAGGTCTATCCTGCGGTTATCGTTTGCAGCCAGGAGAAGACCGGTTACCGGCCCCAGTAGTTCAAGTCCGGCCTTGGAAGAACCGTCAATGACAAGATCGTAGACCGCAGGCTTGCGTGAACGGTTCTCTATGGTAATCGTAAAAAAATTAACCAATGAGCCATCAGCCAGATGTTTTACCTGAATCATGTCGGCACGCCGTACTTTCAGCGAAGCCTCTTTACGCAAGGTGACACCGGCAGCCAGCAGACCGCACAAAACCAGCACAACAATCCCCAGCACCAATGACTTGCTGTTCAGGGGCCGTCCTCCTCCTTGCTCGGTAATGCCAAAGCTGTAGTGGATCAAGCCGGTTTTACCCAGTTTCTGCATGATTGCCCGGCAGGTATCCAGACAGCGACCGCAATTGATACACTCCACCTGCAGGCCGTCCCTGATGTCGATACCGGTGGGGCAGGTCCGCACACAGGCGCCGCAGCGTATGCAATCACTCGTGCGAGCCGGATTGAATTCGAGGGTCAGGGTGTTGCGATCCATGGCCATCAGCTGAATCCGTCCGTAGGGACAGAGCATGGAGCAGAACAGACGCCGGACAAAAGCCAGGTCAAGGTAGACAAGCACTGCGGTTGTCCAGAGGGTGATACCCGCAACCAGCCCCAGGTTGCCCTGCAGAAGCCGCTCAAAAAATTCAGCGGGCGGAATAAAATACCAGACCAGATTGGCCCCGACCAGAAAGGCCAGTAAGGCAAACAGCAGATGGGCTACAACCAGTGGAAAGAGTTTACCAGGCAGCAGGGAAGCGGTTTTTTTCAGGATGAACCCGGCCAGGTCTGACAGGGTTGTCTGGGGACAGAGCCAGCCGCACCATATCCTTCCGAACACCATGGTTACAAAGAGAAAGATGAAGACCAGAATCAGGGTTGCCAGTAAAAAAAGGTACAGCTCCTCTATCCTGATGGCAGCACCGAAAAACAACAGGGTACGGCTTGGTGCATCGAGCCTGAGAAGAGATTCTCCGCCAATTTTTACAAAAGGAATCAGCAGCAGAACCAGGGTGGTGATCCATTGGACCGACTGCCTGAACGGTCCCAGTTTGCGTTGTGGTATCATGGAGGGAGCCTGTTTGAATCGCGGCCCGGAAGTAAATCCGGGCCGCATTTTGGAAAGCTGCTACTTCAGAGAAAGGATGTAATCTACCAATGCCTTGATCTTGTCCGGACCAAGGTCATTTTTATAGCCAGGCATGCCGTTTGGACGTCCGTCGGCAATAGAGGAGGTAAGCTCCGCCTCTGTTCTGCCATACTTGAATGGCTGAGCAGCGCCAAGAGCCGGACCAATTCCGCCGGAGCCTTGAGCGCCATGACAGGCGAGGCAACTATCATTGTAGAGTTTTTCTGCATCCACAGCCGTAATCTTTGCAGCAGGCCCGCCCGCACTTCCGTCAGCCTGTTTCTGCTGTTGTGCCTGTTGACGCTCAGCAATCAGCTTTTCCTGGGCTGCTTTTTTTTCAGCAAATTCAGCTTCAGAACTCCAGCCGCTGAACAGGTAGTAACCCATGAAACAGACACCCCAGATCAAAAGAACCGCAAGCAGCAGCTTGAATATGGCAGGCATCCGGTCGTCGGCCTTATACTGTATTCCATCATAGTCCTTCTGCTCATCTGACATGAGTAACCTCCTGATCTATAGCCTTTTCAGTACTGCTGAGCGGACTGTCATCATCCATCATACGGAATTTCGGGTTCTCACCCTGCTCACGGTTTTTCCTGCTGTAGGTCCGCACCACAATCAAGACAAATAGAGCGAACATAATCAGGGTGGTACCAAGGTAGTAGACGCTTGCCAATACCATACATGCCTCCTGATTAGTGAGACTGAATAAAGGTAATCAACTTCCAGATCTTGTCCTTGCCCAGGGAATCACCGTAAGCAGGCATGCCGTTTTCATCTATACCAATATAGGTGATCTTGAAAAGCTCAGCATCTGATTTGCCGGTCTTGATCAGGCCAGGTCCCATATCACCCTTCAGCTCTGCTCCGTGGCACTGGGCGCAGTCTTTGGCATACAGAGCCTTGCCTTCAGCCGCCGCATCCTTGTTACCGGTAAACGGATTTTTCAACTCGCCCACCAATGTGGTCTGCTTTGCCTTGCGCCAAGGGATGTCATTGCCCAGCTTCTGCATGTAGGCCACCATGGCATCCATCTCGGTCTTGCCCTTTAAGGCATCCAGATCAGCCTGGGTGTAGGGGAACTTGAGCGCCTGCATCTTTTTTTCGGAAAGACTGCTGTCTAAGGGGCGGTTCAGGAAGGCGTAAGCCGGCATATTGGTCTTGGGAACCATTGAAGCCGGATCTTCCATATGTTTGTAGTGCCAGGCATCCGGGTACTTGCCGCCAATGCGGGCAAGGTCAGGACCGGTGCGGCGTGAGCCCCAGAGGTGGGGTTGATCGTAGATGAATTCGCCCGACTTGGAGTAGTCACCGTAGCGACCCACATCAGACAATAGAGGACGGACGGTCTGGGTATGACAGTTGTTACATCCTTCTCGAATATAGATATCCCGTCCCTCAAGTTGCAGCGGAGTATAGGGCTTTACCTCGGCAATCTTTAGTTTGGGATCGTTGACCCACTTGAAGGGGGCTATCATGGTTATCACCGTGCCGACCAGAATGGCTGCGGTGGCAAGCAGCAGGAACAGTACCGGCTTTTTTTCAATATTCATGATCTCCTCTCCTTTCCTAGGCTTTGGATTCAGCAGCTGCGGGAGCATCGCTGCGAACGGTTTTAATAATGTTGTAGAGGAAGATCAACAGGCTGACCAGATAGATGATGCCGCCTACGGCTCTGCCCTGCCAGTAGGGATACATTTCAACCAGGGTTTCCATAAAGGTGTAATGCAGGCTGCCATCCGGGTTGGTGGCGTTCAGCATGGTTGCCTGCTGCACCCCAGCGATCCACATAGTGATGGAAAAGATCAACTGGCCGATGACTGCCAGCCAGAAGTGCAGGTTAACCAGCGGCACGCTGTAGATTTCGCGTCCGTAGACCTTTGGTACCGTGTAATAGATGGCGGCAAACAGTACCAGTGAAACCCACCCCAGGGTACCCATGTGCACATGGCCCGGAACCCAGTCCGTGTAATGAATGAAGGCAGAGAATGTACGAACTGCCTGGGCTGGCCCTTGCAGGGTTTGCAGGCCGTAGAAGGTGATGCCGAAGATCAGAAATTTGACCAGGTAGTTATCCCGCATCTGATGCCACTGGCCGTTCATGGAAAAGTAACCATTGAATACTGCGGCCCATGAAGGCGCTATCAGCATGATGGAAAAGGCCATGGCAAGCGTCTGGACCCAGTCCGGTACCGGTGTCCAGAGCAGGTGGTGGGCGCCGGTCCAGAGGTACATGAAGATCAGGGACCAAAAGGCGATCACCCCCATGCGGTGGCTGTAGATCGGCACCCCGGTAGATTTAGGCAAAAAGTAATAGAAGATGGCCAGGGGAGGCAGGGTCAGCACCATGGCCACGGCATTATGGCCGTACCACCACTGCACGTTTGCATCGTTGGTGCCGGCAAAAGCTGAATAGGATTTTGTCAATGACACCGGTATAGCGGCATTATTAACCAGATAGAGCACGGCAACCCCTATCAGGCTGGCCAGAATATACCAGAGGGAGATGTACATCTGCTCCTCTTTGCGCTTGATGATGGTCATGATGATGTTGATGGAGAAAATTACCCAGAGTACCACCACCAGCAGGGCCACCGGCCACTCCAGCTCAGCGTACTCTTTGGAGCGATTCATCCCCAGAAGCAGCGTGACCGCTGCAAGAGCAATGACTATGTTAAACAGATAGAGCTGGAACTTTGCCAGCCCCGGACTCCAGAGAGGAGTTCTGGTCAGGCGTTGCGTAATGTAGAGATAAAATGCCATGAAGCTACCAATACCCCAACCGAATATACCGGCGTTGGTATGGATGGGACGAAGCCTGCCATAGGTAAGGTATTCCCCATAGTTAAGTGACGGATATGCCATCTGCAGGGAGATGAACACACCAAGAAGTATGGAGATAGTGCCCCAGATGATACTCCAGGTTATGAACCCCTTGACGACGTCATCCGCATATCCTTCCTGCTGATTCATGATGACCTCCTTCTGATAAATGATGCTTACGTAAAACGAAATAATTTTATCTTTTTTTCTGGAAATTGCAACAAAAAAGACAGATATAGTCCTTAACATGCTTTGGGGTTGTACAGTTTGATAGACATGTGCGTTAGCGGCGTTTGCCCGGCAGGGCTTTCTGGGCAGAGTAGTGTTGTTTTTTTGTATCTGGGGCTAAAAACCGGGGATCTGATTGTGCAGGACTAATAATACAGAGTAAACAGGGGCGGCCTTGCTGTTGCTTGTCTGGATGCTGATGCAATGGCCTGAACCAGAAAAAAAACAATTAAAACAGACCTTAAAGGTCTTGTTGCGTGTCTGTTGCAGATGTTGACATCGTAATATAGATATGTTTTTATACACCGTTTTCTGTCTGTCAGGCCTGGTAGCGCGGTACAGGCATATTATATGTTCAGGAGAGAAAGGGGACGATGTATGAAAGGTGTACGGACGGTTGTGGCTGCGGTTTCATCCGCACTGCTGCTGGTGGCATCCCTGGCGGTTGCAGGGGTTGATCACTCGGATTTTGTCAAAGGGCCGTTTAAAGAAGGCCGCGACGTAACCAAGCAGTGTCTGGAATGTCATGAGAAGCAGGCTACAGATTTTATGAAAACCAGCCATTGGACCTGGAAGGGGACTCCCAACCATGTCAAGGGGATGGAAAAAAGTACCAAGCAGGTTGGCAAGTTCAACATGATTAACTCGTTCTGTACCACGGTCTTCAACGGCAAGGACGCCAAGCCGATGGAGTCTTGCGGCAAGTGTCATGCCGGCTATGGTTGGGTTGGCGCCAAGTTTGATCATACTGACAAGTCACGGGTTGACTGTCTGGTTTGTCATGCTCAGAAAGGTAATTATGAGCGTGCTGCGGTTGGCTGTGATATCAATATGGCTGCCATCCAGAAAGGCTCCATGGACCTTGAGAAGGCTGCCAAGTCTGTTGGCAAGCCAACCCTGCAAAACTGCGGCTACTGTCACTTCTATGGTGGCGGCGGCGATAACGTCAAGTCTCCCGGTCTTGATTCAACCCTGCTGAGTGGTGACAAGAAGCGTGATGTTCATATGGCCAGCAAGGCCAAAGGCGGCGCCGGGCTGACCTGCCAGGATTGCCATAAGACCAAGGAACACAAGATTGCCGGACGTTCAAGCATGATGGCTCACCACCAGGGTAAGGTTGAGTGTACTGACTGCCATAGCGGTGCCAAGGCTCCTCACCAGAAATCACGCAACAAGGCGATCATTGAAAAGCATGCTGCTGCAGTGGCTTGCCAGACCTGCCATATCCCCACCATTTCACGCGGCCAGGCAACCAAGGTTGGCTGGTGGTGGTCTGATGTAGGCAAAAAAATTGAGCCACAGGAAGAGTTTGATCAGGAGACCTTTGCCAAGAAAAAGGGAACGTTCAAGTGGAACATGAACTATGTGCCCACCTATGCCTGGTACAATGGCCAGATTGAGCGTTACATGATTGGCGACAAGATCAAGGATCCTTCCAAGCCGGTGGTAATGATCAAGCCGGTTGGCAGCATCAAGGACAAGACCGCCAAGATCTACCCCTATAAGTTTTACGAGGGCGATCAGCCGATGGATGCCAAGTTCAAGTACCTGAACACCTTCCAGCAGTACAAGTCTCTGTGGGATCACTATGATTGGGATAAGGCGCTGAAGGATGGCGGTCAGGACCTGGGATTGCCTTACAGCGGCAAGTACCAGTTTGTGAAAACCGTTGCCTGGCTGTCTGCCCCCCATGAAGTAGCGCCGAAGGAACAGGCTCTGCAGTGCGGTGAGTGTCACATGGGCTCCAAGCGGATGGACTGGAAGGCCTTGGGTTACAAAGGCGACCCGATGCAGACCGGTGGCCGCAAGCTGAAATAAACTTGTTATCGCAGGATTGTTTGTGAAGGTGGCATGAAGGCCGTCCGGTGTACACCGGGCGGCCTTTCCTTGATTGGTGAGGTGAACAACCATGAGTTCTAAGCGATTGAAGGTACTTGTTTTCTTTAGCCTCAGCTTGATGCTGGCCGGGTGCGCCTCAAAACGACCGGTTTTATATCCCAACGAACAGTATCGTTCGGCTGGTGCTGATGGTGCTCAAGGGGATATCGACACCTGTATCCGGTTGGCTGAAGAAGCGGATGCTCAGGGACGGTTGTCTGAAGAAGTAGCGGCGCGGACCGGCAAGTCTGCACTGGTGGGAGGCGCCACCGGCGCGGTGGTTGGCGCCATCAGTGGTTCTGCCCTGCGGGGTGGCCTGATCGGCGCAGCTGCCGGAGGCACTGCAGCGCTGGTAAGCAGCGTACTGAAAGGCCCGGAAGATTCGCCGGTGTTCAGAAGGTTTGTGGAGTTGTGTCTGTTTGAAAAGGGGTATCAGGTACTGGGATGGCAGTAAGCAGGTTTAACGTGTCGGTGGTTCTGCAGGCTCGCGTCCGATCTTTTTAAGATAGTCCTCAAACCCTTTGTCAAAGAGCTGTTCAATCTGGTTTTTGGGACGGTTTTCAGAATAGTCTTTGAAATAGAGCGTCAATCCGATCAGGATGGCCAGTAAGGTGATTGCACTGGCAGCAGTCTTGATGACAAGCATCCTGCGTTGCTCTGTTGTGAGGGGTGGCGGTTCAACTGACGGTCCACTGCGGAACAGGTACTGTTCCCGCAGCTGTCGAATCCTTTTCAGTTGTACGTTTGATATGTAACTGACGAGAGCGTCACGATCCCGCTCATCAATAAACTTGAACTTGAGCCCGGTGTTGTAGGTGGTGCGCTGGAACTGTTTGCCGGCGGCGAAGTTTTCATTGGCAAAGGCCACAATACCTACGGCATCAACGACCCGGTGATCCGGTTCAGTGGGCAGGTAGATCTCAAGCGGCACCAGTGAACCGGGTTGAAACTTGTGATGTAAGAGCATGCGCAAGCCGCCGCCGCTGATATTGGCCGCAAGGGGAATCACATCATCCCAGCTGTGGTCAGCCGTATCTTCAATTGCTTGATTCAGCTCCTGGTTTTGCTCATCTTCTCCGGAATCCTCAAAGAAACCTTCAATATTCTGCTCTTCTGCAGGCTGTTCTTCATGGGCTGATGCCTGGGCCAGTCGTTCCCATGGTTTTTTTGCCCGCTCTTTACGTTCCTGCTCAGCAATCGTGCGTTCTTCACACTTTTGCAGCCAGTTTTTTTTCAGCTTTACTTCGCTTTGTTCCTCACTGATAAAATATCTGATCGGCAGGAAGGCATCAATCCGGTAAAACTCGCGTAGCTCTGATGAGACGATTTCTCCAATCAGACGCAGCAGGATTTCACGACGGTATCCTTCGGTTACTACGATGGCACGACATGAATAGCCTGATGTCTCGTTACCAGCCCTGATTTCAAAGATGGTACCAACGGTTAGTCGTATGTTTTCCGGGAGAGTGTCGCGGGAGAGTTGCAGTGAAACCAGATCTTCATCAATCTGATGGATAACAGCCCAATCATGAAAGGTATCACCGCCAGGCACGGGAATGCCGACGGTGACCTTCAGGCCCACTGGAAAATGCTGCAGGTATTTGTCGTAATCGCTCATTGAAGCAGGGGGCTGATCAGGCCGTATCGGCGGTTCTGACAGCTGCGTTCAGTTCAGCCAGCAGATCATCAATGGCAATCCGGTGAAAACCGGCACCATGCTCCAGGGTCTCCAGGTCTGCCAGCTGGCACTCGCAGCACTCAAGCTGATGGTGGGTAAATACCTGGGCTGTTTCGGGATGTTGCCTGATGATGTCGCCAATCAGCATCTCTTTGGTGATCATGGGCATCCTCGTGCAGGAGTTGATAAAAGAAAAAGGGGACGCACCTGCGTGCGTCCCCTGATGTCGGTTACTTCAGATTGTTAATGGCCTCTTCAATCCGGTCCATACCTTTTGTAATGTTTTCCATGCTGATGGCGTATGACAGGCGTGCGTATCGGTCATCACCAAAGGCAACACCGGGTACCAGTGCCACTTTGGCGTCTTCAAGCAGATAAGCAGCAAAATCATTTGAATTTTCTATCTTTTTACCGCCCGGAGTGGTCTTGCCATAGCAGCCGGAGAAGTTGGGGAAGACATAGAATGCGCCGTTTGATTTGAAGCAGGAAACACCGGGCATGGCGTTCAGGCGGTCTACAATGTAGGTACGGCGCTTTTCAAATTCAATGCACATGGCAGCCACAGCTTCCTGAGGACCGTTAAGCGCCTCAACGGAGGCCTTCTGGGCAATGGAAGTGGCGTTGGAGGTTGACTGTGACTGCATCTTGGTCATGGCAGCCATCAGCTCCTTGGGGCCGCAGGCATAGCCGATCCGCCAGCCGGTCATGGCGTAAGTCTTGGAAACACCGTTGACCACAATGGTGCGGGATTTCAGTTCCGGCATTACCTGGGCGATGTTGTAGAAGGTCAGCCCGTCATAGATCAGCCGCTCGTAAATATCGTCAGCCACCACCAGGACATGCTCATACTTCAGCAATACCTGCCCCAGCGCAACCAGTTCTTCCTTGCTGTAGGTGGAACCGGTAGGGTTGCAGGGGGAGTTGAGGATCAGGTACCTGGTTTTAGGGGTGATGGCCTTTTCCAGTTGTTCGGGCGTGACCTTGAAGCCGGTGGATTCGTCGGTCATGATGAACACCGGTGTGCCGCCGGCCAGTACGATCTGATCAGGGTATGAGACCCAGTAAGGACCGGGAATGATAACTTCGTCACCTTCCTGAATCAGGGCCTGGGAGATGTTGTAGAGGGTGTGCTTGGCACCGCAGGCAACCGAAATCTCGTCACGGGTGTATTCCAGGCCGTGGTCACGCTTCATCTTGGCAATGATGGCATCTTTGAGGTCATCAGCGCCGCCAACCGCCATATAACGGGTGAAACCGGCATCAATGGCTTTTTTACCGGCGTCACAGATGTTGGCCGGCGTGTCGAAATCAGGTTCGCCGGCGCCAAAGCCGACCACATCAACACCTTGAGCTTTCAGTGCTTTTGCCTTGGCGTCGATGGCAAGGGTAGGGGAAGGTTGGATCTTGTTGACGCGATCTGCGAGTTTCATACTGCCTCCTTGGGGTAGTGGGTTATGCATAAATGACTGAATTACTGTTGATACATGCCGTATTTTTGCTGCATGGCGGTCTTGACCTCTGACGGGACAAAGCTGTCGACTGATCCCCCCAGGGCACAGACCTCTCTGACAATTGATGAGGACAGATAGCCGTACTGGACTGAAGTCATCATAAACAGGGTCTCTATCTCATGGCCAATGGTGCTGTTCATTTGTGCAATCTGAAATTCGTATTCGAAGTCTGAAATGGCACGCAGACCCCTGATAACGACATGAGCCTTTTTTGAAGCAACATAATCTATCAGAAGGCCGGTGAAGGTGTCAACGGAGACCCTGGGTTCATCTTTAAGTACGGTCTTGATCAGTTCAACCCGTTCATCGATGCTGAAAAGGACATTTTTTTGAGAATTTCGGGCCACGGCCACAATGACATGGTTGAAGATCTTGAGGCCGCGCTTGATGATGTCAAGGTGACCGTAGGTGATTGGGTCAAACGAACCGGGATAGATGGCAATGCGGCTATGAGGCATGGTGAGGCTCCAGCATGAAAAAATTCAAGACAGTATCGCCGTACAGACGTTGATCCGTGCGGACGCAGGGTGGCAGCCTGTCAGGCAAGGGCACTCGTGCCGCAGTTTCTGCTACCAGTACTCCTTCGGCCATCAGCAGGTTGCTGCCAACCAGAGGGATGACGCTTTGATACAGGTCGCTCTGGTACGGAGGATCAAACAGCACCAGGTTGAACAGTGTCTGACGCCGGACCAGCAAGGTAAGCGCCTGTCGACAATCAAGGGCCAGAACTTCATACTGTTGAACCGGAAAACCGGTGCGCGCAAGGTTTGACTGCAAGGATTGCAGTGCAGCACGATCCTTTTCAACAAAAACAGTATGGACAGCACCCCTGGAAAGTGCTTCAATCCCCAGGCTGCCGCTTCCGGCGCAGAGATCAAGGACTTGTGCCTGCTCAAGCAGGTTGTTGCTGTCAAGAATACTGAAAAGAGCCTCTTTAACCCGGTCGCTGGTGGGCCGGGTCTTGAAGCCGTTGGGTGCGTTCAGCCGCATGCCGCGTGCTGCTCCTGCGATGATCCGCACGACGTCAGTAGTTCCTTTCATACCGCCGAGACGCAAGCTGGTGTATTCTGATCAGCGAACTGGTGCAGCCTACCCGAGCAGTTGTGCAGTGTCAAGCAGCGAAACACCGCTTTTTTTGACTGATTAAGTCTGCTATAGTGACCACAGTTTTCTGTATACAATAGATTCAAATAAGAGGTCTGCGCACACACTATGATGATAACTTCTCCGCAATCCATTGCCCAGTCAATCATGAAGACTTTCAGGGTGCTTCCTACGGTACCTGCCGCAGCATCGCGTGCTATCCAGCTGCTGAACGAACCTGATGTGGATATGGGGGCTGTTGCCGATGTCCTGCTTTCCGATCAGGTCATGGCGGCCCGGATTATCAGAATGGTGAACTCGCCGTTGTACAAGCTGTTGCAAGAAATCGATTCTGTCCGCACAGCCCTGATATATCTGGGGCCGCAGCGGGTGTTTGAGATCATCCTTACCTCATGTTTCCTGGAGCTGACTGATACAAGCAGCACCAGTCCGCTCAAGATGCAACACTGCTGGGAACACGCCTTTGGTGTGGGATTGATTGCCCGGAAGCTGGCATCATATGGCGGTAACACCGCTGAGACAGAGCAGGCCTATATTGCCGGTATCTTGCATGATATCGGTGAAGTTATTCTCAGCCAGCAACGTCGCGAAGAGTTTGCCCGGGTGCTGGTGCTGGCCCGTGAGCGTGGGCTTGATCTGCATCAGTCAGAGATGGAGGTCTTCGGTACCAGCCATGCTGAAATAGGTGCCCTGTTGGCAGATCAATGGCGATTCCCTGCTGTCTATGTAGATGTTATCCGGCATCATCACGATGCTCATACTGAGACGATGGCCCCCTTGACTCACCTGATCCATCTTGCGGATCAGATCTGCCTGAGTGTCGGATTTTGCTGCAAGTATGAACATCCTGAACAGCGAGCCAGTGAGGTGTACGGGCTTGATCTGGCGGGGATTGAACAGCAGTTGAAAACTATTAAAAACATCAAGATCAATGATTTCAGGGCTTCATTGCCGACCATGATCCAGCAGGTGAAAGAGACGGTTGAATCGGTTTATCACTGATGCAGCAGGATCAGGGTGGTGCCAGAATGGCGGCTATTTCGCGATCCAGCTCTTCAAGATGATCGAAAAACGCCGGAGGGACGTGACCTGTAACGTCTGACCCGTTCATGATGTTGTCATGGATAACGGGTTGTTCATTGTTTGCCAGTAAGTTCGCTATATACACTATCTGAGTCAGTTGCGGAAACAACTGTGACTGCTCAGGCAGGTGGTGAAATCTGATGACTTCCTGAATTTCATCTGAAAAGTTCCACTTGTCGGCAACCAGCGCCCCCAGATGCTGATGGTGCTCCTGAATCAGCTGCTCCCGTTTGTTTGCATCCAGATCATACTTTGAGAGTACTTCCAGCAGCACAATCTTTCCCAGATCATGCAGCAGGCCGCAGATAAAGGCCTGATCGTGGTTGTTTCCCATATCTCTGGCCAATTGCTTGGCAATCATCCCCACCATCATGCTGTGATGCAGAATTTTTTGCACCTGTTCAATATGTGCCGGTGAAAAACCGCTTAGTGCGTTGACAGTGACAATACTCATCAGCGATTTGAGCCCCATATAGACCACGGCATCACGCAGGGAGTCCACCTTGATGCGTCTGCCGTAAAAGGGTGAGTTACAGATACGCAGAATTTTGGATACCAGCAGCGGGTCGTTCAGGCAGTCAATGATCTCATGTATAGTCAGGTTCGGATCATTGACCTTATCCATCAAGAGCTGCATGTCTGCCGGTAGTGGAGGAATCTCCACGGCACCTGTACGGATCAGCTCGTACACCTCGTTCACAACCGGGTCAACATCTGCCTGAGCTGCGTGGCGTGTTTCATCGATCTGCACTGTTGAGTCGAGCAGCACTTGCAAGGGCTTGATCGTGACCGGGCCACAGAGGACCGAAGGAGGAAGGAAATCGTGAAAGCTGAAGTGACCGGTCTGCCAAGTAAGGGCAATCGTGAGGGATCGCTCGGCGTAATGTGTGATCAGTACTCCCAGGGCATCCAGAGGTATACCTTGCTCACTGGAAAGCAGCCCGATAAATGAAATTCCCAATTGTTCGGCATGGTTCAGTGTTTCAGTAATGGCTTCTTGCGTAAGACTGAACTGCTTGGCAATCGACTCGAACAGTTGCTGCCCCTCCAGATCGGACCAGACAAAAATCAGCTTTCCATCCTGAAAGAAAAAACGCCGGGTACCGTTGTCGGATGTAGTGGTCAAGGTGCCTGATTTTTTACTTCCATCAATCCATTGAATCAGATCAGAAAGAGGCATCAGGCTCAG
The DNA here is from genome assembly GCA_964648885.1 of uncultured Geobacter sp. Taxonomy (GTDB): domain Bacteria; phylum Desulfobacterota; class Desulfuromonadia; order Geobacterales; family Pseudopelobacteraceae; genus Trichlorobacter. The sequence goes on from CAZYMK010000028.1 coordinate 19,376, forward strand.
GCTGCCTTCGATCGAGCGCTGTTTGTTATTTGTTTGTGTATCAAAATGAGTAAGCATGGCAACCTGCCTGACAGACGTTTGGCTGGAGTATACTGACCAATGATTGGTTTGCAACCTAAATTCCCGGGCATTATAACTCAACTTTCGCACTTAGATGCAAGCTGTAATATGCTGTAATTATTGTTAGTATAGCGTCTCGTTCTATAGTAAAGTAGGTTTGTTCCCCAACAAAACTACTTACCTGTGAAGGAGACGCTATGACCAGTATTTTACCTGAAGTTGCTGCTATCGAAAACCGTATTCAGTCGTTCTTTCAAAATATGTGTGTAGGGCCGTTATTTCGTCAATGCAATCTTAATAAAGAGAAAGGCGTCAGCCTTGAAACGCTCTACCAGTTTTTAGGGCTCCTCGCTGTTTCAAGTGGGTAGCCTGAAATCAAGCTTGCCGGCAATGAGG
>CAZYMK010000029.1:0-18865 GCA_964648885.1 uncultured Geobacter sp.
GTACGTGCGTAGAACAAAAATCAGGCAGACTTCTTGCTCTCATCTGAGGAGACAGGTTCCTTGGGCTTTTCGGCGGCAGCCAACTCTGATTCTTCTGCCTGTTTTTTCTTAATGAGCTCATCAACCTCTTCCCGGCGGGTTTCCTCCTGCACATTCCGCTGGAAATCATCTGAGGCCTTTTTGAATTCAGCCAGCCCTTTACCCAGCGATTTGGCCAGTTCGGGCAGTTTCTGGGGGCCGATCACTATCAGTGCGATCACCATGATCACAATCAATTCAGGCATACCGATTCCAAACATAATCAGCTCCTTGTGTATAAAATAGTTTCTGCATTAAAACGTTAAACACGGCTGGAAGGCAACAAAAAAATGATCTGCTTGATCTTGGGCAGTCTCATGTTAGTATGCATAAAATTTAATCAACAGTGTTTAAAAAATACTCACGAGGTTTCCGGTGTCACTGCTCCATCCCTTGCAGATAGCTGATCTTTACTTGCCCCACAATCTGTTGCTTGCGCCTCTGGCAGGTGTTACCAACCATGTTTTCAGGCTGATTTGCCGAGAGCAGGGGGCGTGCCTGGCCTTTACCGAGATGGTCAGCGTGAACGGCATGGTTCGTGAAGGGGTAAAGACACGGGCGCTCTTGGCAAGTTCGGCCGCTGACCGCCCCCTGGGGGTACAGCTGTTTGGAGACGACCCGACCCTGCTGGCCCAGGCCGCCGGGATGGTGGCTGATCAGGCAGACCTGCTGGATATCAATATGGGCTGTCCGGTGCGCAAGGTGGTGGGTACCGGTGCCGGTTCGGCCCTGCTGAAAGATACGGCACGGATTGCCGCCATTATTCGCGCTGTGCGGCGGACAATCAGCATACCGCTGACCATCAAGATCCGCAGTGGCTGGCAGTGCGGTGATGACACCTGGCTGGAAGTGGGCAGGATTGCGGAGGCGGAAGGGTGCGATGCCATTACCCTGCATCCCCGCAGCCGTAGCCAGATGTTCAGTGGCCAGGCTGACTGGAGCCATATTGCACGGCTCAAGGAGCTGGTCAGGATTCCGGTCATCGGCAGCGGCGATTTGTTTACCCCGCAGGATTGTCAGCGGATGCTGGCTGAGACCGGTTGCGATGGCCTGATGGTGGCGCGGGGGGCGTTGGGTAATCCCTGGATTTTCCGTCAGGCCCGTGAGCTTCTTGAAGGAATGGAGCCGACCCCTGTTTCCGCTGCAGAGCGGGCAACAACGGCACAGCGTCATCTGGAGCTGTGTATCGGTGAGCTTGGAGAAGCGGTTGCCGGTCGTGAGATGAAGAAGCATCTGGGCTGGTACCTGCACGGAATAAGCGGTGCAGCTACCCTGCGCAGACAGGTACATGCGGCCCGCAACTGTTCAGAGTTACAGGCGTTGCTTGAACAGATCAGCGAGACAGGAGCGTAGCAGACTTTGTCAACAGAGGATCTGAGCGAATACGGGCTGACCGTGCTGGACAGCGTTGGTGACGGTGTGATCGTCATCAGCCGGGAGGGGGCGGTAACCCTGATGAACCCGGCTGCTGAGGAGATGACCGGCCGTTCCCGCCGTCAGGTGCTGGGCAGTTGCTTTGCCGACACCTTTATCGCCGAGCCGGTACTGGTCGAAATGGTAGGACGGACCGGATCCAGCGGTGTCTCCCTCTCTGATCAGGATAATGTAGTGCTGTATCCTTCCGGGCGGGTCATGCCGGTAAATGCCACCACCTTTCCGCTGCTGCGTCCTGATGGCGAAGCGATTGGTGTGATCCTGACCCTGCGGGATCTGACCTCGATCCGTGAACTTGAGGCGGCGGTACGACAGGCAGACCGGCTTTCCACCTTGGGTACTCTGGCAGCCGGACTGGCCCACGAAGTTAAAAATCCGCTGGGAGGCATTAAAGGGGCGGCCCAGCTGTTGGAGCGTGAGCTGGATAGTGACAGTGAACTGTTGGAATATCCCCGGGTGATGATCAAAGAGGCTGAACGGATCGACAAGATCATCCGCCAGTTGCTGGAGCTTGCCTCACCGCGCGGGCCGCGTTACCAGCCGGTGAACCTGCATATGGTGCTGGCGGATATCATCCTGCTGCAACGAGAAGCAGCCGGCAGCCGTGAAGTATCAGTTACCACCGCCTTTGATCCCAGCATTCCGCCGATTATGGCTGATGAGGCCCAGTTGACCCAGGTCTTTCTGAATCTGATCCGTAACGCCCTTGAGGCAATGAGCGAAGGGGGCAGGCTGACGGTCTCCAGCCGGGTGCTGGCCGAATATCAGCTGGCCCGTAATGAGAGCCTCTCTCGCATGGTTGCGGTGGAAATAAGTGATACCGGGCCGGGGATCAGTGCCGAGAATCTGGCCAAGGTTGGCACACCGTTTTTCAGTACCAAGGATGGCGGTACCGGACTGGGAGTGGCCATCTGTCAGAAGATCGTGGCCGAGCATCGTGGCATGCTGAAAATTGATTCAAAACCGGGACAGGGAACCAAAATCACGGTAGTGCTGCCGTTGATTCAGTCGCCCGCGAAAGGATAGCGCTATGGGATTGCATCGGATACTGGTGGCCGACGACGAAGAGAGCATGCGTTGGGTTCTCTCCAAGGCGCTGCGTAAAAAAGGCTATTCCGTGGATCTGGCTGCCGACGGTAACCAGGCTTTGAGCCAGGTACGGGAACAGTCCTACGATCTGGCGATTGTGGATATCAAGATGCCGGGGATGACCGGCCTGGAGTTTCTGGATAAGGCGAGGGAGATCAGGCCGGATCTGCTGGTGGTGGTGATGACCGCCGAGGCCAGCATGAAAAACGCGGTTGAAGCGATGAAGCGCGGTGCCTACGACTACATCACCAAGCCGTTTGATCTTGAGGTGATCGACGCCATTATTGAAAAAGTCAGTCGTGCCCGTGATGTCAGCAATCAGGTGACGCTGCTCAAGCAGGAGCTGAAGGATCGCTATCAGGTTGAGAAGAACATTATCGGTAACTCGGCTGCCATGCAGGAGGTCTACAAGACCATCGGCAAAGTGGCGGTCAGCGACGTCACGGTCCTGATCTTGGGGGAATCCGGCACCGGGAAGGAGCTGATCGCCCGGGCGATTCATTTTAACTCCACCCGGTTGGGCAAGCCGTTTGTGGCAATTAACTGTGCCGCCATCCCCAAGGACCTGCTGGAGAGTGAGCTGTTCGGCAGCGAGCGGGGGGCCTTTACCGGCGCCACTGAGCGCAAGACCGGCAAGTTTGAGCAGGCCAATCACGGTACGATCTTTCTGGACGAAATCGGCGACATGCCGCTTGACCTTCAGGCCAAGATTCTGCGGGTGCTGCAGGAGCAAGAGATCACCAGAATCGGCGGATCACAGAATATCCCTGTTGATGTGCGTGTAGTGGCCGCCACCAATCAGGAGCTGCAGGAACGGGTGCGTAACCGTGAGTTTCGTGAAGACCTGTACTATCGCCTGAACGTGGTACCGATCAACCTGGCGCCCCTGCGGGAGCGTCGTGAGGATGTTCCGGCGCTGGTGGAGTATTTTCTGGATCGGATCTGTGCCGAGCTGGAGGTTCCGGTTAAGCAGTGCGCACCGGAAGCACTGGAACTGCTCTGCGGTTACAGCTGGCCCGGCAATGTGCGGGAGCTGGAAAACACCATCAAGCGGGCGGTGATCCTTTCCGGTGATCTACTCCTGACGACAGCTGATTTTATCAGCCTGCACAGCCGCCAGGAAACTATCCATGCCATGCCCCAGGAACAGTCGCTGGAGGCGTTGGTGGAAGGTAAGCTGCGCGGTTCCATGAACGGGATAGAAAAACTGGATAAGGGTGATATCTACGACCGGGTGCTGGAGCAGGTTGAACGTCCCCTGATCAGAATTACCCTTGAAAAGACCCGTGGCAACCAGGTGCGGGCCGCCGATATTCTGGGGATCAACCGGAATACGTTACGCAAGAAGATCAGTGAACTGGGGATAACGGTCAAGAAGGATTGAGCACAACGGGCGCCGGAAACGGCGCCTTTTTTGTTGGTTTGCCGAACCCTGATTTGTGGTATACAGATGTTCTTGAAGTCATTACAAGGAGGCAGCCGTGCCGCATATACATCCCCTATCGGAACTGAGAAGTAATCTGAATCAACTTGCAGATATCTGTCTCAAACAAGATGAACCGGTCTTTCTTACCCGCAAAGGTCATGGCGAGTTGGTGCTGCTCAGTCTTGAAGGATATGAGCGGATGCTCCAGTATCAAAAACAACAGAAAATCTATGATCCAGACATTGAGGCTCTCTGGGTGCGTGAGGCAGAAACACGGTATGACCAGATTAAAACTGGTGAGGTGACGTGCCGAACTTTGGATGAAGCACTGGCCGATGCCAACAAAGAACTGGTATGAAACTGGTTGAACTACACCCGGAGGCTGAAGCTGAAATGCGGGCGGCAGCCCGCTGGTATCATGCGTGCCAGCCGGGCTTAGGGACACGATTTTTACGTGAAGTTGCACGAACCGGCAAGCTGATTGCCAGCCATCCCGAAGCATGGCCGATTGTATCCGGCTCTGTACGGCGTTGCCTGGTGGATTGTTTTCCTTTTGGTCTGTTGTACCGGGTTGAAGGTGAAAAGGTCTATGTCTTGGCGGTCATGCATCAGAAGCGAGAGCCGAACTATTGGAAATGCAGGGTGTTGTAACAAAAAAACGAGGCGCCGTCCCTGCTGTTCCGAACCGATCACCGGGTTTACGTCAGCCATGAATGCAGACTACTTGTAAGATGCGCTCATCAATGGCACAGGTTGCTTTCATTTTTCACCACCGTTTGTCTGTCATTTTGTACCGATTTTATGCCATCTGTTTGAATGGAGCCACGCCGTCGTTTTTATCACAGGACATGCTCCAGCAGATCCTGATGCCGTTCTATCACTGCCAGTGCCGGCAGGTCTGATTTGTAGGCGATGAACGGTACCCCGGCGGCGGCGGCAGCCTGCATATCCACTGCACTGTCCCCCACAAACAGGGCCTCCTGCGGGCCGATGCCGTAATGTTCCAGCACCTTGAAGAGCGGTTCCGGATGCGGCTTGGGGTTGCGTACCTTGCCGGCAGTCATGATGCAGCCGAAAAACCCCTCCAGACCGAAGTCCTCAATAATCATCTCCATGGACGATGCCCGGTTGGTGCAGACCGCCAGATCAACCTTGCCCTGTAACGCGGTCAGGGTCTCCACCAGCCCTTCCTCCCGCCGCATGTACGGCATCAGCTCTTTGTAGCGGATGGTCTTGCCGATGGCGATCGCCTCATTCTTTTGGGGGTCGTTGCCAAAAAAATGTTCGATCACATCCAGATAGGAATAGGTGTGCAGTACCCGTTCAGAAACCTCACAAAGCCGGTCAATATGCGGCCTGCCCAGGCCGTCCATAATCCGGTTGTAAAAGATGTAATTGGATTCGATCGAGTCGAGGATCACCCCGTCGCAGTCGTAAATCACTACTTTATAGCGTGCTGTCATGCCTGCTCCTCTTCCGGTTGCCGCGCCTTGGCCAGATATTCTTCCCACTCCATCGGCAGCAGGTATTTCTTGCGACTGTTGCACTCCTTACAAGCCGGAACCACGTTGTTGCGGCTTGCCTTGCCACCCCGGGTAACCGGTACAATATGATCCATGGTCAGCTCTTCCGGAGCAAAACGCTGGCCACACCAGTGACAGACCCCAAGCGCAAGCCGGTTTTTCCACCAGCGACTGCGGCGCAGTTCACGGGATTTATCACGTTCGCGGCGGACCTCTTCTTCGGTAATATCGATAATAAATTCGTCCATACAGTGTCTCAAACCCCACAAAAAACATAGTACGCGGATCAAATCTGATTTTAGCGGATCTGCGCTGATTATGAACATGAACAGCGATCTGCGTGCATCCGCTCAATCAGCGTCATCCGCGTGCCATTGTCATGGCTTTTTACCAGATTCTGTACATGCTGAAGTTAGGGGTCAAGGATAACGACGGTTGCCCCATCCCGCCCCTCATGGGGCTCCCCACTACGGAAGGAATCCACTTGCGGGTGACGCCCTAAAAACTCGCGTACCGCCCGCTGCAGGGTGCCGGTGCCGATGCCGTGGACAATGCGAATCTCCCGCTGACCGGCCAGTATCGCCTGATCGATGAACCCTTCCAGCTCAGTCAACGCCTCTTCCACCCGCTTGCCGATCAGATGTACTTCAGAGGGTCCAGGGTCCGGGGGCCAGGGGCCAGCAACGGCAAACGCATTTCCCTGACCCTTGCTCCTTGACCCTTGACCCTGTTTTTTTGCCTCTTGCCCCTGCATGACCGACAGCCCATGCACCGGCACCTCCAGCTCGATGCTGCCGGCCCTCACTCGCACCTTGTTGCGTGACTGATCAACGCTGACCACCGTAGCATCACGTCCCAGCGAGCGAACCTGAACAACACAGCCAGCTTTGAGGAGATCCGCAGCTGGTGCCTGCTGGCCTGCCGGGGCAAAGTTGGCTTCCAGCTCTTCTGCTTTCTGTCGGAACGTATCGGCTGTTTCCTTGCGGCGATCCTGTTTGAACTGTTCCAGCAGCTGATTCATCTCTCGGCGGGCTGCGGTGATGAGATCACGGGCATCAGCCTGGGCCTTGTCTATAGTCTCCTGGCGTAGCTGCACCAATCGTTCCTGCTGCTGTGAAAGATCGCTGGCCTGGTCCTCAAGCAACTGCCGTTGCTGCTTTTGAGCGGTCAGCTCATCATGCAGCGCGTCCCGCTTGCGCCGCAGCTCATCAATCAGTCCGGCAAAGGCGGTGCCGGTATCCCCCAGCAGTGCCCGGGCGGTTGTCAGTACCGATTCAGGCAGCCCGTAACGCCGGGCTGTCTCCAGGGCGTGGGACTGCCCCGGCTCCCCCATCACCAGCCGGTAGAGCGGGGTCCAGGTGGCGCTGTCAAACTCCATGCCGGCGTTCTGCATACCGGACTTCTGCTGCACAAAACCGACGATTTCGGTCAGGTGGGTGGTGGCCAGCACCACGGCACCGCGCTGTTGCAGCTCTTGCAGTACGGCGCAGCCGATGGCCGCCCCCTGCAGCGGCTCGGTACCGGTGCCCAGTTCATCCAGCAGCACCAGCGAGCGGGGCCCGGCCTGTTCCAGTATCCGGCTGATGGCGCTGATGTGGGCAGAAAAGGTGGAGAGGCTCTGTTCAATGGATTGTTCATCGCCAATATCCACCAGCAGCGAATCCAGTAGCGGGATTGAAGAAGAGGGTGAGGCCGGCACCGGCATGCCGGAGAGGGCCATGGCGCTGATCAGGCCGACGGTTTTGAGTGCAATGGTTTTGCCACCGGCATTGGGGCCACTAATGACAAGTACCTGTGAGCCCTGCAGTTCCAGATCCAGCGGCACAATGGGCGGTCCCTGGGGAGTATCACCGCGCATCACCAGCAAGAGCGGGTGGCGGGCAGAGAGCAGCCGCAGCGTGCCTTCACGGTTCAGCTCAGGCACGGCCAGGTTGTAGCGCTCGGCAAAGTGGGCCAGACAGTCCAGGCGATCCAGCTCCACCAGGGTTTTAAAACAGGCGGCGATCCGATCGGCATCCTCTCTGATCCAGCCGGAGAGACGCCGCAGGATACGGATCTCTTCTGCCTTTTCTTCGGCAGAGAGGTTTTCCAGTTCATTCACAAACGGTATGATCTCCAGTGGCTCCATGAAGGCAGTCTCACCGGAGGAAGAGACGTCATGCACCACACCCGGCACCATCCCCTTGGAGTCCATCCGGACCGGGATGACCCAGCGTCCGGAACGAACCGTGATGAAGTCATCCTGCAGAAAGATGGCGGTCTCATGCTTGCGGACGATCTCTTCCAGCTTGCGGCGGACCCGTGCAGTCAGGGCACGCTTGGCCCTGCGGATCTCGGCCAGTTCGCGGGAGGCGCTATCCAGGATGTTTCCCTCTGCGTCAAGGGTGACTGAGAGCGGTTCAAGGATATCGCTGAAGGCGATCGGCAACGGGTCCAGCAGCCGTAAGGAGGGGATGTCGTCCCTGGGGGCAAACTGGCGGGCAAGTTCGGCCAGTGAGCCCAATACCGGGATGAATTCCAGAAGCCCCAGCGGGGTGAGGATGGCACCGTCAGGCCGGACCTGCTCCAGTAGCGGACGGATGTCGCTGAAACGGCTGATCCGCAGCTCTATCCGCTGACGCAGCAGGGCGCGGATCTCTTCAATCCTGCGCCAGTGCAGCTGTATCTCGGCGGGATCCCGGAGCGGCGCAGTGGCCATGACTCTGGTGGTGGTAACTTCACAGCGGGCATGCTGTGCCACCACTTGCAGTATTTTGGGAAATTCAAGACGGCTGAGGGTGTTTGGGGTGATCATTCGGTCTGGGTACTCTTTGGTCTGTTGGATGAACGGCGGCTGCGGCGCTGCTTCTGTTTGCGGATACGTTCGGCTGTATCGTCTGCTTTGGTGGCAAGCCCCCGGCTGCGGGCGATCTTTTCAAGCAGCTCGCGACGGGCCAGAAAACGGTTCAGGGATTGGCTGCGTTCCCGGCCGCAGCGGGCTTCGATGCCGCTGGGGAGGTGGCGTATCTGGGCGCAGCTGGAGGTCTTGTTCAGGTGCTGCCCCCCTTTGCCGGATGAACGGACAAAGCGCTCTTCAAGCTCCTCTTCACGGATGCCCAGCTCTTCCATTCGCTTGAGTAAGGCCTGCTGCTTCTGGTCACTGACCGCAAAAACAGGGGTAGCCATTACCCCATGCCTGCCTGCCAGTTATAGGCCTTCATCTGGGCCTGCATGACGGTGTTGTAGGGGATGCTCAATGGTCCCAACAGCTCTGAGGCCCTGATGAAATCAACCTGTTCAAGGGCCTCTGCCAGCGACAGCAGGTCGCCGTAGATCCCTTCTCGGTTCACCAGGGCCTGCTGTACCTCTTCGGACAGGTTCAGCTCGTCGGTGATCTGATGCATCGGAATGTCGTAGAGGGACTCCAAAAGCGAGAGGATGCCGGTCATAAAGGCCTGATCAGGGGCCTCCCGGTTGCCTCGCAGGCGAGGGGTAGCCGCTGCCATCTGCTCCATGAAGCCGCCCCGTACCGCTGCCATATCCACCAGTGGATTTTCCATGGCATGACTGTCATCGGTGGCAAACAGGGCCAACTGCACCCAACGCTTCAGCTGTGCCCTGCCCAGCATGCTGATGGCGTGCCGTACGGTCTGGATCTTTTGCAGACCGGCAAAGGAAACCGAATTTACCAGCAGCAGCAGCTTGTAGGTCAGGCCAGGGCTGCTGCGGAAGGTCTTTTCAATATCCTCGATCTCGGCGTCCTCCATCAGTTGCCGCATCAGTTTTAAGAGGGCCGCACCCCCCTCATCAATCTTTTTCTTCTCAATCAGGGATGGTTTGGCAAAGTAGTAGCCCTGAAAATAATCAAAGCCCAGGTCAAGGCACTTGAGGAACTCCTGCTTGCTCTCTACCTTTTCAGCCAAAAGTTTGAACGGGTAGGAGCGGTACTGCTCAATGGTTGGCCCCAGGGTATCCACCGGGGTGACAAACAGGTCAATCTTGACAATGTCGACGATCTGGTACAGTTCCTCGTAGATCGGGGAAAACTCGTGATCGTCAAGGGCCAGCACAAAACCGGCCTGTTTCAGCTCCTGGCAACGCAGGATCAGCGCCGGTGTCACCGCAAGACTCTCCAGTAGCTCCAGTACCACCATATCCTTGGGCAGCAGCTCCAGTGAATCGCTCATCAGGATGTCCAGCTCAAGGTTGATGAACCCCAAATGATTGCCCAGTATCTGTTTGACCCCGAATCCGGCCAGGGTGTTCAGGATCACACTGGCGGTGGCCTGGGAGGCATCATTGACATTGGCAGCGCCCAGTGAATCTGCCGAACGAAACAGCAGCTCATACGCGCAGATCTGCTCGTTGCGGTTCAGGATCGGCTGCCGCCCGATCAGGTATTTCTGTTCTGTCTGTTCCATGATGACCGTCTGGTACTGATGCAGTGGGGTAGAATATTGCAAGACTATACGCGAACTCATTCTTCAGTGCAATCGCTCCGATTTGCACAAAGATGATGACACGAACGTTGCTGCAGCAGGGATTGCATGGTATACATCTTCCGCTGATAAAACTGCAGGTTATTCCAATTTCAACGCAAGGCGCTCTCTTCGTTGGCTCGTCTTCGGCTCCTCAGCCTGCTGCCGGTAAGCCTTCGTCGCCTCAATCCTTGCCGCCTTGAGATCATCCTTGAATTGGAACCAGAATGAGATGCCATGGAGAGGCCGTATTCGTGACAGTTTCGTTTTTACGCAAGTTTTGGGTGACTTTTTCCGCCTATGTGGTTGGCAGTTATGCCTCATTGCTCAATCGCCTGGTCATCAAGGGTGGAGAGCATATCCCCCGATCCGGCGGTGTCTTGCTGGCTTCAAACCATATCTCCTCCTTTGAAACCATATTTTTGCCCTGGGCTGTGTTGCGCAGTAATCCGCTGCAGATGGTCTGGGCTCCGGCCAAGGAAGAGCTGTTTCAAAAGCCGTTCCAGCGGCTGATCTACTCATCCTGGGGGGCCTTTCCGGTCAGGCGAGGCCGGGATGTCAAGGCAGGCAGGGTGCTGAACGATCTGCTGGCAGACCAGAAGGTGATGCTGTTTCCGGAAGGGACCCGGCATCGTGATGGTCGGCTGGGGCCGGGTAATCGCGGGGTGGGCAAGGTGATCTATGACACCCGGCCGGTGGTGATCCCCACGGCCCTGATCGGGCTCAACCACTGGAAATTCCCCAGCCTGGGGGCCAGGGGGGCCATTGTGTTCGGTCCGCCGATCCCGTTTGATGATCTGTTTGCTCAGGATGACTGCAAGGAGACCCACCAGCTGATTGCAGAACGGGTGATGGAGGGGATTGCGGAGCTTTTGAAGCAGGAGGGGGCGTACGTTGGCAGAGCTGAAAAGTAAGGGTCAAGGGTCAAGGGTCAAGGGGCAAGCGGGATCAGAAGAACCAGACCTTGCTCCTGTTGTTGAGATCTTCAGTGATGGTGCCTGCAGCGGCAATCCGGGGCCCGGCGGGTATGGCACCATTCTCCGTTGTCGCGGCGTTGAAAAGGAACTGTCGGGCGGTGCGGCGGAGACCACTAACAACCGGATGGAACTGACCGCAGCCCTTGAAGGATTGCGGCAGCTGATCCGTCCTTGTCGGGTCACCATAACTACTGATTCCCAGTATCTGGTAAAAGGGATGACGGAATGGATGTCAGGCTGGCAGCGCAATGGCTGGAAGAACAGCAAGAAAGAGCCGGTGCTGAATCGTGATCTGTGGGAAGCGTTACTGGATGCGGTCAAGACACATAGCGTCACCTGGAAGTGGGTGCGCGGCCATGCAGGCCATGCAGAAAATGAACGTTGCGATGCATTGGCAAGAGCGGCAATTACGGATCTGAAGGGCTGAACTAACCGGTACATGAGGGTGTTATGAAAGATGCTGAAGCCGAAGTTGGTGTCAAAGATATCATCGGGTTTTACATCAAGATCAATGATTCGGCCCGGGCCAAGCAGGATATGGCCAAGCTCTCGGCCAAGGACAAGGCAGCGGCCTTTTCTCTGATAGCTGAATCAAATGCCGGTCGTGAATTCAAGATCGAGATTGCCCGTTATTTTGTCAACGACCTGGATGCCTTTGTCAGGCGCAAGGCCGAGCTGCTGCTGGAGGCGCTGATCCCCGGCTGGGTGGCAGACCCTGCCGCCAGTATCCTGCAGGTGCTGCGCTCTGCCGAGCATAAAGGACCGGCTCGTCGTAATGCAGCGGTTCGGTTTCTGTTTGGCATCGTGGATGCCGATTCCCTGCGGATCACCCTGACCAGCCTGCTTTCCAGCCGCAATCGCTCGCATATCATCGAGATCATCGACATCCTTGAGCAGTACGTCGATGCATCGGAAGATGAACCGGAGCAGGTCAAGATCTTCAACGCCTGTCTTGATATAGTCTTGTCCGATGAGGTGGAGATGTCGGTCAAGCATCATGCCACCAACCTGTTGTCGGTCTTTTTCAAGAAGGTCGCCACGACCTCGCTGGGTGCCCATCTGAAGGCCAAGTACCTTGAGAAGCAGGTTGAGAAAGGTGAGAGCATCTACCGCTTTCTCTGCAGCGGTACCACCTGTCTGACCAGCTCCTATCTGGAGGATCTGGTGCGTCCCCTGACGGAAGGGGGCACGGTGTACCAGCTGAAAATATTGTCTTACTTCAGTTTTTTACTGGAAAAAACCTGGAACGATGATGAGGTGGACCGTCACATCGATACCTGGCCCGAGAGTTGGGAGCCGGAGGAGATCAGCAAGCAGGACAAGGTCAAGCGGTTTCGGGCTGCCATCCTCAAGCATGTTGAAGAGCTGTGGGAATCGGTGACGGATGACGAGGTCAAGGACGGGATCATGGCCGTGGTCTACAGCAGCCATCCGGTTAAAGCCGATCTGCTGGCAACCATCAGGACCAAACTTGCTGACGGCGGGCTGACCGAGACAGCCCAGGACAAGATCGCCCGGATGCTGTTCAGTTTTTTAAAGAGTGAGCAGCAGGAGCCGTTACGCCTGCAGGCCGCCCACCTGTTGCTGTTCAACCTGTCGGGGAAGCGGGCTCACCTGGCGGCGTTGCACTTTTTGCGTGAATATCTGACCAGAAGTTCGCTGAATCCTGCCGAACAGACCGGCCTGTCTACGGCACTGCTTCAGTTTGCCGCAACAGCCGCAGGTGATGATGAGCAGGCAACTGCCCGGCTACTGGTGTTTTTGATCGATCCGTCGAAACTGGGTGAGGCAGCAGACCAAAAGCAGGCCCTGGCCAGGATGCGGGCCATTGTGGAGCATGAGGTGTTGACCCCGGAGAGCCGCTCCTGCTTCACCAGCGCCCTTGACCAGTTCATGAAACAGGCCTCAACCACAGAAAAGCTGAAAAAAGCGGCGGCCTACCTGCTCTTCAAGCTGCAGAGCCCCGACGAGAAACCGACCTGGGATCAACTGGGGTAGCGCTAACGTTACTGCGGGTGTCTGCCGGACAAAACCACAAAAACCGGACAGGGGCTGTACCCTGTCCGGTTTTTGTTTCAGCGGTATAAAAGGGCCGAGGCCGGTTTACTTCTGTCTGCGCCCGGCTACAAAGGCCAGCAGATCACGTTCAGAGAGCGGTTTGCTGATGTAGTACCCCTGGATCTCGTCACAGCCGCGATCTTCAAGGAAGAGCAGTTGTTCCCGCGTCTCCACCCCTTCGGCAATGACCTTCAGCTTGAGGGAGTGGGCCATGGCGATGATTGCCTCGGTAATGGCCGCATCGTCAGGATCGCTGAGGATGTCGTTGATAAAGGAGCGGTCAACCTTGAGCCGGTCCAGGGGGAAGTGCTTCAGGTAGGCCAGTGATGAATAGCCGGTACCGAAGTCATCAATGGCCAGATAGACCCCCATCTGCTTTAAGTGCTGCAGCTTTTGCTGGGCCTGCTGCTCGTTGGAGATTAACAGGCTTTCCGTCAGTTCCAGTTCCAGCAGTTCAGGCGGCAACTTGCTGTTCTCCAGGGCATCGGCCACCATATCAACAAAATCAGGCTCCCTGAACTGTCGCCCTGATACGTTGACCGCCACCCGCAACGGCGGGTTGCCGTTTTGCTGCCACTGTGCACACTGAGAGCAGGCGGTGCGCAGTACCCACTCTCCCAGCTTGATGATAAAGCCGTTTTCCTCAGCCAGTGAGATGAAACGGTCCGGCGGTATCAGCCCCAGCTCAGGGTGGCGCCAGCGCACCAGTGCCTCAACACCGATGATGGTGTCATGCTGCAGATCCAGCTGCGGCTGGTATTGCAGGAAGAAATCGCTGTTGACCAGGCTCTGGGGCATACTGTTATCCAGCCGTAGCATCTCGGAGGCCTGGGCATTCATCTCGCTGGCATAGAAGCGGAAGCAGTTTTTGCCGCCCCGCTTGGCATCGTACATGGCGGTTTCGGCATTACGCTGCAGGGTCTCGGCATCGGCACCATCATGGGGATAGAGGGCAATGCCGATGCTGCCGGTCATGGTGACCGGTTGACCAGACAGGTAAAACGGCTCAGCCAGACAGGCCAGAACCCGGTAAGACATGGTTACCGCCTCATGGCGGCTCTCCCGGTCAGGCAGGATAAAGGTGAAGACATCGCCGCCAAAACGGCAGAGGGTGTCATCCGGATGCAGCAGCCGTTTCAGCCGCTCAGAGATCATGATCAGCAGCCTGTCGCCGCTTTCGTGGCCCAGGGTGTCGTTGATCAGCTTGAAACGGTCGATACCGAAGAACAGCACCACGGTCAGTTCGTTTTCCCGCTGCTCCTTACGGGTCAGGGTGTACGACAGCCGATCGGCAAACAGCGACCGGTTGGGCAGGCCGGTCAGCAGATCGTGCAGCACCATGTGGGAGACCTGATCGGCCAGATGCTTTCGTTCAGTGATATCGGAGCGGCATCCCCGGCGTCCCAGGTAGGCGCCGTTCTCATCAATAATGGGGCGGCAGGAGTGGCGGATCCAGCGCAGGTTGCCGTCTTTGGTGACAATCCTGAATTCGACCTCTTCCCCGGTACAGTTGTTTTTGTTGGCTACCTCCGCCTCCATCTGCAACAGCATCTCCAGGTCGGGCGGATAGACCATCTCTTCCATCAGCTGAGGCCGGTTGTACAGTTCTTCGCGGCTGTACCCGGTAACTTCCAGGCAGGCCGGTGAGATGAATTCAAAGCTGCCGTCCGGTCGACGCCAGTAGGTAAAGTCGTCGGTAAACTCCGTCACGATCCGGTAGCGCTGTTCACTCTTCTGTACTGCCTGGGTCTGCTGCTCAAGTTCTACCACCATCGTGTTGAAGGCCTTGGTCAGGTTGCCGATCTCGCCGTTGACCGGCAGGTGGATAAAGCGGTCGTCGCCGGTTTTCTCCGGCAAGCCTGAGACATGGCTGGCCAACTGGGACAGCGGACGGGTCAGAAGCCGCATCATCATCAGCACCAGCACCACGGCAACCGCCATGCCGATCAGAGTCATAGCCAGAAACAGCAGGCGGGCAGTTTTGAGCGGAGCGTTGGCCTCTTTGACCCGGTAACTTGCTGCGGCCACCCAGTGAGCATTTTTAAGCGGAACAACGGAGGTGACCAGCTCATCGTTAAAAATATCGAGGTGCGTGAGGGTCGCCGGTTTACCGTCGCTGAAGGTCTGATCGATGGTGCTGTGCAGTGAAGGGGCCGCTTGCTGGAAGATCCGTGCAGGGCTCGGGTGCAGTATAATCTGATGCCGGCTGTTAATCAGCCGTACAAAACTGTCCGGACCGTTCTGGTACTCGATGAAGCGGGAGAGGAAGCTTGGTTTCAACAGGCTGAAGCTGCCGGCCATGACCAGTTCCACCTGTCCTGCCTCCCCTACCGGGACGGTAAAGAATATCTGCTGATCCTTCGGGTTGTTACAGCAGGGGAGCGGATCGCTGACCTGAGGACGTCCGGTGGCGAAGGTGGCTTTGATAACGGCCAGTTCAGAGGGGCTGGATGGTGCAGCATCTTTCCTGAAGGGGGTTACCGCAATGGTCTTGCCGGAACGGTTGATCAGCAGCAGATGATTGGTGAAAAACTGGGTCTTCAGCCCGGTGCGGCTGTCAAGCCAGGCTTGGGCTTGCACCGGATCGGCAGCAATCGCCGGAGGCAGCGCCCTGGCATTGTTCACCAGTGCGTTCTGGGCTGTCAGGATTGCCTTGTCGATGCTGTCGGCCAGCAGGACCAGCATGGCCTGCTGATGGGTGGTCATGGTCCGTTCATACTGGCGTTCAAAGTACGAAAGGGTGCCTATGGCGGTAATCAGCATGATGATCAGAATCAGGCCCGTTACCGCCAGAGTCATCCTGGCACGCAGTGAGGGGTGTAGAAAGCTCATTGATAATCAGATGCCGCCCATGCAGAGATATTTAATTTCACAAAACTCTTCAATGCCGTATTTGGAGCCTTCCCGACCGATACCGGACTCTTTGACCCCGCCAAACGGTGCAATTTCAGTGGAAACCAGGCCGGTATTGATGCCAACCATACCGTATTCCAAGGCCTCTGCCACTCGCCAGACCCTGCCGATATCGCGGGTATAGAAATAAGAAGCCAGGCCGAACTCCGTGTCATTGGCCATCTGAATGGCCTCTTCATCGGTCTCAAACCTGAAGATCGGTGCCAGAGGTCCAAAGGTCTCCTCACGGGCCACCAGCATCTGCGGGGTGACGTCACAGATAATGGTCGGCTGGAAAAAGGTCCCTCCCAGTTCATGGCGTTTACCCCCCAGAGCCACTCTGGCCCCTTTGGCAACCGCATCCTGGATATGTTCTTCAACCTTCAGTACAGATGCCTCATCAATCAGCGGTCCCTGCTGCACATCGTCGGTCAGCCCGTTGCCGACCCGCATTTGTGCCACGGCAACCGACAGTTTTTCAGCAAAGGCGTCATAGACACCACTTTGCACCAGCAGGCGATTGGTGCAGACACAGGTCTGTCCAGTGTTGCGGTACTTGGAGGCAATCGCTCCTTCTACAGCTGCATCCAGATCAGCATCGTTAAACACGATGAACGGGGCATTGCCCCCCAGTTCCATCGATACTTTTTTCATGGTACCGGCACACTGCTCGGTCAGCTGTTTGCCGATCTCGGTGGAGCCGGTAAAGGTCAGTTTACGGATGATCGGATTGCTGGTCATCTCGTCACCGATCTCTCTGGCTGAACCGGTGATTACACTGAATACCCCGGCCGGGATGCCCGCACGCTCCCCCAATTCCGCCAGGGCCAGGGCAGAGTACGGGGTGGCGGTGGCCGGTTTGACCACCATGGTGCAACCGGCTGCCAGGGCCGGGCCAGCCTTGCGGGTAATCATGGCTGCCGGAAAGTTCCAGGGAGTGATGGCGGCACAGACGCCGATCGGTTCTTTGATCACCACGACCCGCTTGTCACGGGCGTAGCTGGGGATCGTGTCACCATAGAGTCGTTTGCCCTCTTCAGCAAACCACTCGATAAAAGAGGCGGCATAGCTGATTTCCCCACGGGATTCCGCCAGCGGTTTGCCCTGTTCAGCCGTCATGATAATCGCCAGGTCTTCCTGGTGTTCCATCATCAGCTCAAACCAGCGCCGCAGGATAACGGCCCGCTCCTTGGCTGTTTTGACACGCCAGCTGACCAGTGCAATACTGGCGGCCTCAATGGCGCGACGGGTCTCCATGGTGCCCATTTTGGGGATGGTGCCCAACACCTCGTTCGTAGCCGGGTTGGTTACCTCAATGGTCTGCCCTTTATCGGCAGCCAGCCATTGACCGTTCAGGTAGCAGCGTTGTTTCAAAAGCGAAGAATCTTGCAACTTCAACATGAGTCACCCTCCTTGCTCAACCAAATTAATGCATGAACTATAGCAGAATACCATGCTGGCGGCATAGTCACTTTTGACGCGTTTGGGCATTTACACAACATGCAGAATACGCTATGGGGTATTTTGCCGATACCGGCTTGCGAAAAGGAGATGACTGAAACGATCCCCTGACGTAAAGAAGCTGCTGTTTTGGCCCCGTGCTGATGGTGGTCACCAACGTTGTCGCTTAAAAACAGAGTGTAATGGTCAGTGGGAGATCAGCAGGGGGATGTTGGCCTGAATAAGCAGTTCCCTAGTCAACGGGCTGAGGAATGGCGCTCGATTTGATTTGTAGGCAAAGGCGCCAACAATGAGCAGGTCGGTCTTTTCTTGTACGGCATACGGTAACAGCACATCCGCAATGCTGTTGCGGCCAAGCGGTACGGTGGCTGACGCAGCCTGCACCCCGTGCTGCTGCAGGTGATCCAGCATGGCGGTCAGTGATTGTTTTTCCCGGAGCTGTTCTGCACGATTTTCCGTTATTATAGCTACCAGCGTGACCTGTTCAGCAGCCTGCAGCAGTGGCAGCGCATCATGGACGGCCCGTGTCGACTCTCTGCCCCCTTTCCATGCAACCGTAATCCGCTCGCCAAACTTGAATATCTCCCCCTGGGCAGGAAAAACAACCACAGGGCGGCCACTGGCCAGCAGGAGGTGTTCATGGTACTCAAGGCATTTTGTGCGTTTATGCAGGTAGGCCGGTTGCCCTACCAGCAGCAGGTCGGTATGGTAGGCAAAGCTGGTAACCACCGAGTGAAGCGGAGTGCCGACAATATTCCAGTCCACCAGCTGCCATTCTGCCAGAACGTTTGCCTTGGAGGTGGCGTTGATAAAAAACTCACGCACCTGACTGAAGTCGGCAAGGTAGTCGGAGCTGGAGGCGTAATGAGGGTGCGTAATGACATACACCCCTTTCAGTCGGGCATGGTGGCGGCGGGCCAGGTCTATTGCCGCCATCAGACGTGCTGTGCAGCCGACGCCACGGTCCATATGTACCAAAATGTCTTTGAGCATGGGCGTACTCCGTGCTTGTGATGCTGCGATTCAACGAGGAAGGTCTCAAGATATAATGTTGTTTTGTTGGTAAAAGTTCATGGATAAAATCAGTTTATGCTTTGTTCTTCTGTTTGCTTACAATAAAATTTTTTAAAATATACCAATGTTTTTGTTTGGTGTCCAGGGCTTTAATCGTACCAAAAGAGGCAGGGCCACGGCCTTGCCCGACTGACAATGCTCTCATCTGACCGACATGACAGGAATGACGATGAACAGATTTTTTATACTGGCAAGCCTGCTAGCTTGCATGGTTAGCGGCTGTGTTTCGAATGACTGGCGCACCGCAAGCCGTGAATCAGCCGGCATTGCTCCAGCCCCTGATACGGTGAAAGAGGCGGTGATTCAGGTGTATGGCGCCTCGACCTGGGGCTGGCGCGGCTGGTTTGCCATCCATACCTGGGTCGCAACCAAGCCGCCCAACGGCAACGCCTACAC